>JBAUAY010001072.1:0-2767 GCA_049676235.1 Streptosporangiaceae bacterium | reverse complement strand
GGCATATGGGGTTTAAGTGGCCAAATCGGACTGGCGGTTGGTGGTCAGGCTTGCCGGGCGGGTGCGGGCATACCGAGGTCGATGGCGGTGGCGGGCCGGGCCCGGCGGTCGATCTGGGCGAGCTTGTCTTCGGCGCCGGTGAGGCTGATCTTCAGGCCTTCGGCTTCGCCGAGCCAGCCTTCGCGTTCGGCCTCGGTGATGCGGGCGATCAGGTTGTCGCGGATCTCGGCGATGCGGGGACGTTGAGCAGGATCAGGCCAGTGCATGCTGCACCGTAGGCAACTATGCTCATGAACGCAGGGGGTCCCGAAAGCGCGTCCGCAGGTGCCCGTAGCTACCTTTCTCAGCTCGAAATGACCGAGGAATTCTTCCCACTCCTCGTCCGTGGGGACGCGGTATTCTTCGCCCGGTCGCAGAGCCCGGCGGCGGGCCAGGAACGCCAGGTGGGCCTGGATGGCCTCGTCGGGGTAGACCGCCTTGTAGCCTATGGTGGTATTGATATCTTTATGCCCTGCGATGATCTGGGCGATGTGCGGGGGAAGGCCGCTCATGACAGCATCGGTGATAAAGATTCTCCGGAAATCGTGTGGCGTGTAATGCAGGGGCTGGCCGTCAGCGGGGTCTTTCAGGCCGGTGTGGACAACAGCGGCATTCAGCATGTCTCGAATGGAGGTGTCGCTGATCGCCCTGATTTCGCTGGAGAACCGGCGCTGGAAAAGGACCGGGGACGGCGGCCGCCATATACTACAGTCGCGGTTTTCCGGTGCGTGGCCGCGCTACCGCTCGGCGTGATGCTTTGTGCGCCGGACGTTGTTACATTGCGTCACCGCCTTCCCGGCCGCGGCTTGTTACCCGGTTCCGGTTATGGCGAGGAGCCGGGCGCTGTAGTGGTGCCAGCGGGCGGTGGCCTGGTGCCGCCGTCGCCGGGCGGACCAGTGCAGCGCGAAGGCGAGGCGGGCGCGGGAGATCAGCCCGGCGGCGTACTGCCGGGCGAGACCGGCGAGCCGGGCGGTCTCGGCGATCGACAGCCTGATGGGGGCGATGCCGGGCGGGCAGGGCTGGCCGCCGCGGACCGGGACGGGCGCGTCACCGAGGGGAATCAGCAGGTCAGCGTCGCTGATATCGCTGTCGTCCACGGTGTCGCTGGTGTCGTGCCCGGTGCCGGGGAGCTGGATGTGGCCGGTGAGCGCATTGCGGATGGCGGCGGCCCGGAGCTGGGCGAGGGCGGCCAGGGCGGTGTGGCGGCAGATGCCGTTCCAGCTCCGGGCCTGGGCCTGGTCCCAGCCGAGCACGTCCTTGCCCGTTTTGAACGTTTCCTCTACCGGCCAGCGGCGCCCGGCGATGGTGATGAAATACGTCATGGTGGCGGGCCGGCTCGGCGGTGCCCAGCACAGGCAGAACGTCAGCTGATCCGGGCGGGAGATCAGCCGGCGGATCAGCAGGTACTGGCCCTTGATCCCGGTCGCGGTCATCGCCCAGTCGCTGTAGCGCGGGCCTTTGGACCCGTTTCCGCACGAGCGCCGCTCGAACACGGCGTCAGCTACGGCCGCATCAGCCCGGATCACCGCGCCGGATGGCAGGGGTACCTGGTAGTCACACGGGATGATCGCCATATAGGAAAGCCCGGCCTTCGCGGCCTTCTTGCGGAGCTCTTCGCTGCGGCCGTACACCTCGTCGAACGCCACCCACTTCACGGGCAGCCCGGCCGCGGTCAGCCGGCCCAGCTGCCGCATCGCGAGCTGCGGCTTGGTGGCGAACTCCAGGTCAGCGGGGATCCCGGCGGCCTGCCGCCGCGGCATGTCCCGCGCCCAGCGGTCCGGCATGTACACATCGAAGTCCGCCCATGCCTGCCCGCGCGCGGTGACGTAGGCGGAGAACACGGTGGTCACGCAGTTCTCCACCTGCCCGGTGCACCCGGCGTGCTGCGGCGCCACGCACGCGGTGGCGTCCCCGTGCTTGATGTGCGCGGTCTCGTCGATCGCGATGCCCGGGCCGATCAGGTCATCCCCGGCGTCCGGGATCCACGCCGCCGCCAGCGCGGGCAGCTTGGCCCGCAGCTCCGCCCAGTCCCACCGGTACGAACCGAGTAGCGCCTGCATCCGGCCCCACCCCTCATGACCAGCGGATTCCGCTAGCGACCAGCAGTTCGCCCTGGTTCCCGGCGACAGCGCCGCCACGTAACCGGACGCCACGGCGGTGCTGCGGCCCTGCGCCATCACCTCACCCAGGACCGCCCTGACCTGCGCATCGGCTCTCGCCACGCAGTCCGCGACATCTCCTATGCTGGCCAGCGCGGCCGTGTCGTATTCGTCTTGTTCCACAAACCAGGCAACGCGCCACGGCCGCCCCAGATCCCACGGGCGTAACCCGCGACCACCAGGCTGCACCCCGCCTCCGAAGGCCGTCACCCACCGTAACTCCGGATCGAGAACCGGCCGCTACTCAACTCGCGCAGACAGCAACTCAACGTAAAACCGCGACTGTAATACCAGGCGCCACTGTGCCATTAACGTGCCATTAGCCACGGTATCGAGCGGTAAATTGCGGTGCCGTACGGTCAGTCAGAAAAGCAGGTCATGCCGTTAATCCGCCTCAGATTAGGCTCCTGACAAGCGAGGGGGGAACATGATTATCAGGTCACCTTCACGAGGATCGGCGGGCCGCCCACTCGTGGTCGAGGATGGACATCAGCACCTCGTCATACCAGCGCCCGTCGTGCAGCACCGACTCGCGATGGCGGCCCTCCTCGGTGAACCCCGCCTTCTGG
>JBAUAY010001071.1:0-4673 GCA_049676235.1 Streptosporangiaceae bacterium | reverse complement strand
TCCGGGTCGGCGAGAGCGGCATCAACGCCCTGGTCGCGCTGGCCTGCGGCGTGCCGGTCGGGCTGATCACCGGGGACCAGCAGACCATCGACGAGGCGGACCCGTTCCTGGCGGGCGCCGAACGGGTCGTGGTCAAGGAGTCCGTCACCCGGTTCGGCGCGGTCAGCCGGCACCCGGAGGTGGCCCAGCTGATGATCGCGGACGGGGCGCGGCGGGCGGTGCAGCGGGCGGCTGGTTCGCCTGGTTTGCCGCCGCCGACCATCGCGCTGCCGGCCACCCTGGAGGTGCAGGTGCAGACGGCGGACATGGCCGAGGTCGCCTCGTGGGTCCGCGGCGCCGAACGGACCGCGGTGCGGACGGTGAGCATCCGCGGCGACGACCCGCTGGCCACGTTCCGGTCGTTCGTCGCGGTGACCTACATCACGCGGGTGGCCGAGGGGCGGTTAGGTAGGCGAGCCGGCCGCCGCGCCGGTCGCCTGGTCCTGGCCCCAGCGCGCGATCGCGGCGTCCAGGTCTAGCGGGAGGATCATGTCGCCGTCCGCCGTCTCGGCGGCCCAGTCCTCGGCGGGCACCCGCCACAGGACCTCGAACTCGATACCGCTCGGGTCCTTGGCGTACAGCGACTTGGACACTCGGTGGTCGCTCTCCCCCACCAGCGCGCCGGCCGCCGCCAGCTTGGCCCGCGTGTCGGCCAGGTCGGCCAGCGTGCCGACTTCCCAGGCCAGGTGGTACAGCCCGGGGTGGGCCGGGCGATCGGGTGCGCGGCCAGCGCCGATCTCGAACAGGCCGAGGTCGTGGTCGTTGGCCGAACCCGGGGCACGCAGGAACGCGGCGCGGCCGGGGATCTCCAGCCGGACCTCGAAGCCCAGGGTGGTTCGGTAGAAGTCCACGGTCTGGTCCAGACCGTGGACGTAGAGGACAGCGTGGTTCAGGCGCCGGACGGCCATCTGCTAAGCGGATCTGGCCGCGCTGCCGACGACGGAGCTCGCGATACCGCCGTCGCTGGGAATCATCGAGCATCAGCCAGGCCCCCGCAGGGATGGCGATGGCGGCGATGATGAGCAGACCTGCCAGCCAGAAGGGGATGAACCCGAGCAGGATCAGGCCCACGACGACCCCTGCGATGCCCCACTTCACGTGCGGTGTCATGCTGACTCCGTTCATTCGTCCCGGGCCAGGGACCCCCAGGCCGACCCAGCTGCTTCTAGCTTATAGCGCGCTGGGGCATCATCGGTTGGGTCCCGGCGACGGGAGTACGCTGCGGGCATACGTGATCCTTTCGCCGGGGCGAGATGCCTGACGGCTGAGTTTGGGAGGGCGCTGTGACGATCTGGATGCCGGTTGAGCCTGAGGCCAACGAGCTGCTGACCCGCAACCCGCTCGCCTTGCTGATCGCCATGCTCCTCGACCAGCAGGTCTCGCTCGAGCGGGCCTTCAGCGCGCCGCTGGACCTGGTCCGGCGGCTCGGGCACGAGCCCACCACGGCCGAGCTGGCCGAGTTTGACCCGGACGCGCTGGCGCTCATATTTTCCGAACGGCCCGCCCTGCACCGCTACCCGAAGGCAATGGCCGCCCGGGTCCAGGACCTCGCCCGGCTGATCATGGAGCAGTACCACGGCGACGCCGCCCAGGTGTGGGAGTCCGCGGGGTCGGGCGCCGAGCTGCTCAAGCAGGTGGCGGCGCTGCCGGGGTTCGGGGCGCAGAAGGCGCAGATCTTCGTGGCCCTGCTCGGCAAGCAGCTAGGTGTGCGACCGCCCGGCTGGCGGGAGGCGGCGGGAACGTTCGGAGACGAGGGGACGCGGTTCTCGGTGGCGGACATCACCGATGAGGAGTCGCTCGGCGAGGTCCGGTCCTACAAGCAGGCGATGAAGGCGGCTGCGAAGGCCAAGGCCACGGCTTCCTAGCCCGGGCTCCCTGGCCACCTCGTTCGGCCTCGTTCTTGACATTCTTGTGTTAGGTACATGCGGTGGCGTGGCCAGGTGTTGCTAGCGTCGAGACCATGGAGTCCATCGATGCGTTCATCGACCGACTGCCGAAGGTAGAACTTCACCTTCACCTGGTCGGCTCTGCGTCCGTGCCGACGGTACTCGAGCTGGCGCGGCGGCATCCGGATGGCGCTGTTCCGCGATCCGCCGCCGAGCTCGCCGCCTTCTACGAGTTCCGGGACTTCCCGCACTTCGCGGACGTCTACGCCGCGGTCAGCGGCCTGGTCCGCGAGCCGGCCGACGTAGCCGAGCTGGTACTCGGCGCGGCCCGCGACCTAGCCGGGCAGAACGTCAGGTACGCCGAGCTGACCGTCACGCCCTACACGTTCACCGCTTCCGGCATGCCGGTGGCCGACCTGACCGAGGCGCTGGATATCGCGGCCCGTTCGGCCCGCCGGGATCACGGGGTCCGGATCGCCTACATCTTCGACGTCGCCGGCGAACTCGGCGGGCCGGCCGCGTACGCCACCCTGGAGCACGCGCTTTCCCGGCCGCCTGAGGCGCTGACCGGGTTCGGGCTCGCGGGAATCGAGCAGGCGCGGCCGGCTTATGCCGATGTGTTCCGGTCGGTGTTCGCTGCCGCGATCGCGGCCGGGCTGCACAGCGTGCCGCACGCGGGCGAGATGTCGGGGCCCGCGACGATCTGGGAAGCCCTGGACGGCCTGCGGGCCGAGCGGATCGGGCACGGCATTAGCTGCCTGGACGACCCCGCCCTGGTCGCGCGGCTGCGGGAGAGCCAGGTTCCGCTCGAGGTGTGCCCGACGTCCAACGTCTGCACCCGGCAGGTGCCCGACCTGGCCGGGCACCCGCTGCCGCGACTGCTCGCGGAGGGCCTGTTTGTGACGCTGAACAGCGATGACCCGCCGATGTTCGGGACCACGCTGACGCAGGAGTACCGGCGGGCGGCTTCGGCACTCGGGCTGGGCCGTGAGCAACTCGCGGCCCTGGCGGCGAACGTGGTGCGGGCGTCGTTCCTGGACGACGCGACGAAGCGGGCGCTGGTGGAAGAGATTTACGCGCCCAGTTCGGCACCGATCACGGCTGGATGATCGTGTTGGCGTCTCCGGACAGCAATTGCTGCGGAACTTGGCCGAAGGTGTACAGGGGCGAGGCTGCGCCCGGGGTGAGCGTGAACGTCCAGATGACATCGAAACGATCGTCGGGCCAGGCTTGCGGGATGACGGTTCCCGGCACGGTGGGCAGCGACGAGGCGAGCGACGGGATGTGGTCGTGCTCCCAGCAGATGAGCACGACGCCGGCGTAACTGCTCACCACGTTGGCGGCGAGCTGGGGTTCCTGGCCCTCGGCGTAGGAGGAGACGATCGCGATCCCGAGGCGGTCGCTGAGACCCCGGATCGTCTGATACGTCCGCTGCCCGGCCGTCTTGTCCTGGCTGCCGTAGGAGGGTGAGAGCAGGGTCGCCGGGTTTTGCAGTCCGGCTTGCGGCGCCCCGAGGGCAGGAGCAAAAAGGGCGGCGAGCGCGCCTGAGCGCTGCCAGCCCCTGGGCAGCAGGGAATGCGGGTCCTGATTGCCCTGGAAGTCGACCCCAAAAGGCGGGGCAGGCGCCGGCGGAGCTTGCCCGTGAGCGACGGCCGGCGGATCGGCTGGCTTTTCGCCGTGGCGGATGATGTAGATAGTGCCTGGAGGTGCGGTCGCGTTTCGTGCGGATGGCTGGCTCATTCTGTTCCCTCCATGAGGTTGCAGGCTGCCGGACTTCCCTTGAGGACCGAGCGCGTAAAGGCCGACAGCTAAGCATGAGCTCTCCCGGCTCGTAGCCCAGTGTGCCGCTTTTCCCGGAATCATGAATGCGCTGCGCATCATCTGGTCGTTATCGGCCGCCGGGTATGGTTTGCCCAGCGAAGGGTAGGGGCGCTCGTTACATCAGGAAACGCGAGACCATGACCAGCCAGCCGGGAACTATGCCGCCGGGCACCACGGGCCACGAGGGGACGTCAGGCGGGTCACGCCCGGCCTTGGCCGAGCAGTGGCTGGTGCGGTTGCTGCCCCTGATGCTGCTGATCATCCTGGGGCTGGCCGGGCTGCGCGGCGCGGTGGCGACCCCCCGGTGGGACGGTCCGCTGCACCGTCACGGTCTGGTCATCGGCCTCGCGCTCGAGGTCGTGCTCGGCGTCCTGCTCGTGATCACGCTCTGGCGACGTTCGGCCGGCGTGGACGCGCAAAGGGCCGGCGCCACGGCGGTTAGCGCAGTGGCGGTCAAGCTCCGCGGGGTGCTCATCTTCGTGCTCACCGCGGGGATGATCGCCGTGGCGGTGGCTATGTTCTTCGGCCTGGGCCTGCACCTGTTCACGGCGAAACTCACCAAGCCGGTCATCCGGCACCCAGCCACGGCGCCGCCCAAGGTCACGGTTCCGCCGCCGGGATCGGCACACGGCGCTACCTTCCATATCCCGGTGGCCGCCCTCCTGTACGCCGTGCTCGTCGTGGTGCTGCTGGCCGGAGTCGTGCTCAGCATCTGGTGGACCAGGCGGCTCCGGCCGCCGGGCGGGCCCAGGGAAGACGACTTCATCGCGGAGGACTCCGTAGACCTGCGGGAGGCAGTGGAGTCGGGCCGTTCGGCCCTGCGCACCCTCGACGACGCGCGGGCCGCCATCATCGCCTGCTACGTGGCGATGGAGAATAGCCTGGCCGGACGCGGCACGGCCCGGGGCATCGCCGACACTCCCGACG
>JBAUAY010001070.1:0-7004 GCA_049676235.1 Streptosporangiaceae bacterium | reverse complement strand
ACGCCGACCGGCTCGCGCAGCGTGTAGGAGTGGAAGTTGGCGCCCGGCATGTAGGGCACCGAGATGTTGATCGTGTTGCCCTCGATCTTGGTCGCCCAGCCTGCCATGTAGTGGAACAGGTCCGCCGCCAGCGGCACGTCCGCGCCGCGTGCCACGGCGACGGGCTTGCCGTTGTCGAGCGACTCGAGCTGAGCCAGCTCGTCGGCGTGCTCAAGGATGAGGTCGCCGATCTTCCAGATGAGCCGCCCCCGGTCGGACGGGGTCATACGGCCCCACGGGCCGTCGTCAAAGGCCTGGCGGGCCGCGCGCACAGCCCGGTTGACGTCTTCCGCGTCCCCCTCGGCCACGTTGGCGAGGGTCTCTCCGGTGGCCGGGTTGGGAGTCGCGAACGTCCTTCCCGACGCCGCGTCGGTCCACTGTCCATTGATGAACAGCTTCTGCGGGGCGGCCGTGAACTCTTCGACGGTCCTGTCGACGGTGACAGTCATGAGGTATGTCATCTCCTTCAACTGTGGTAGTCACAATGAGACAACAAGGCGCGGGGCTGGCACAAGAGCAAGCTCAGGGTGAGACGGCGAAGCCAGTCCCGGCGCGAATCGGCGAGCGGGGGACGGCGGAATCAGCCGTGCCTGGGCTCGGGCTGGGATTCGTGCTGGCCGATAGTGTCCAGGAATCCCAGCGCCGCCGTCGCCGTGGCCCGGCGCCAGGCCAGCAGGATCGCGTCGAAACCGCCGCACGCGGGCTGCCCGGACTCGATAGCCTGGGCGATCGGTTCCAGGACTGCTCGCTGCCGCATGAGCAGGTGCGCAGGATCCGCTCCGGCCCGGTCTAGAAGGGCGAGCTTGAGCAGCAGATGCGAGCGGATGTCCCGGACGTGCTCCACGGGCGTTTCCAGCCAATCCTCCGCGGCCTGCCGGCCCTGCGGGGTAGCGGCGTAGATGGTCCGCTGTGGGCCCAGGCCCGGCTCCACGCTCTCGGGCCTCACCAGGCCGGCCTCCACCAGCCGGCCGATCGCCCGGTATATGACGGGCCTGGGGATCTGCCAGATCCGGCCCAGGTCGCCACCTGGCGCGGTGAGCTGCGCGACGGCGAAGCCGTGCGCGGGCTGCTGGCTCAAGACGGTGAGCACCGTCCACTCCGGCAGCGACAAGGACAGCCGCGCGTTCATGAATCAGAGCGTAGCGGTGCGGTCCGCTGTGCGGTCAGAAGGGATACGGCGCGATGTCTACCCGCGTGTTCGGGCCGCTAACTCTCTGGCAGGTCTCGCGCTGCGAGACGGATGCTGCCTGTTGATCGCGGATCTTCCGGATATGCATGATGCGGATATGGCCCAAGACACGTCACCGCTGCCGGCCCTGCACACGCTGACCGGCCTAAGCCACCAGCGGTGGGGCGAACTCCTGGATAACATCGCCAGCCTGCTCCCCGCCGGGGCCGCATCCGTGGTAATCGACGGTCCCGGCGAGCAGCCCGGGGCCGTCGCCGACCGTCTCGCCGCTACCCTGCGAGCAGCCGGACGTCCCTGCTCACGGCTGGCCGACACGACACCGCTCGCCGCGGACGCCGACGCCGACGCCGACGACCGGAAAGTGCTGCTGGCCGACGGCCCTGGCTGGCGAACGGCCCGCGGCTGGGATGTGGTCATCTGGCTGCGTACCGACCCCGCCAGCCCCGGCCACCGTCTGGGCGGTGAGGCGGGCGCCAGCATCGTCATCGACCTGAACGATCCGGCGTGGCCGGTGATCCGGCGCGTCGCCGCCCCGCTAGCCGGGCACGGCCTGTGGTACATCTCCGAGACCCGGGCATTTTTTTCCGCCCGGGCCGCTACCTGGGACACCAAGTTCGGCGATGACCTGCCCGCCTACACCGCGGCCATCGCCCAGGCCCGCATCCCTCAGCACGGCGTGGTCATCGATGTCGGCTGCGGAACCGGCCGGGCCCTGCCGGCCCTGCGCCAGGCCGTCGGCCCGCACGGTACCCTCATCGCCGTCGACCTGACCCCCGAAATGCTCCGCCACGCCCGCACCAAGGGCCGGACCGCGCACGCCGCGCTCATCCTCGCGGACGCCCGGCACCTGCCCTTCGCTAGCGCATCAGCCGACGCAGTGTTCGCCGCCGGGCTGGTTATGCACCTACCCGATGCCGAAGCCGGACTGCGGCAACTCGCCCGTATCACCCGGCCCGGCGGCCTGCTGATCCTGTTCCACCCATCCGGGCGGGCTTCCCTAGCCGCTCGTCACGGCCGCACTCTAGAACCCGACGAGCCACTCGCCGCAGGCCCGTTCCAGCGCTTGACCCGGAATACCGGATGGCACCTGACCACCTACGACGACGCGGTATACCGCTTCCTGGCCATAGCCACTCGCGAATAGCCCCCCAGAGTGGCTCGGCGCTGCCGATGACATGGCGACGGTGCGGTACCGGCTGTCCTAACCTGACCTCCAGGCCGGTTCCCGGGAGCCAGGCCTCTCGGCCGCGAGTGAAGGGGTGACTGATCAGGTGGTTTCCACACGGATCAATTGGGTTCGGGAGCACTGCCAGCTGCTGCGGGCGATCTCGGCGGAGTTCAGGCAGACCCGCCCGTTCGACGGCCTGACCATCGGCACCGGCATTCATCTCGAGGCCAAGACGGTGGCGCTCCTGCTGACGTTGCGCGACGGAGGAGCCGGGCTTGTCTCGACCGGGAACCTCAATACCACCCAGCCCGACGCGGTCGAGGCCCTGCGGGCGGAAGGCATCACCGTTATCGGCGGCCCGACCAGGGACAGCGAGGTGCACGCCGGTTACCTCGACGAGGTGCTGGCGGCGAAGCCGGACCTGATCCTGGACAACGGCGGGGACCTGTTCGTCAGATACCTCGACCGCCCCTACGAAGGGCTGCTCGGCGGAACCGAGGAAACGACCTCGGGCCGGATGCGGCTCGAGCCACTCCGGGGCCAGCTCAAGCGCCCCATCCTGGTCATCAACGACAGCCCGATCAAGCAATTCGCCGAGAACGAGCACGCCGTCGGCCAGAGCGCGCTCGAGTCCTTCCTGCGGATGACGAACCGGGTCACCAATGGGGAGCAGGTCACCGTGTTCGGCTACGGCGCATGCGGGCGCGGCGTGGCCGCTAACTTCCGCGGCGCATGCGCCCGGGTGTCTGTCGTCGACGTCAACCCCGTGACCAGGCTTCAAGCGCACCTGGACGGCTTCAGCACGCCGCCGCGCGATATCGCCGTCGCGAGCGCCGACGTCATCATCACCGTCACTGGCGCCCGGGACGTGCTGACCGCCGGCGATCTTCCGCTGCTGCGCGACGGCGTGGTCCTAGCCAACGCCGGGCACTTCCCGGCCGAGATCGACGCTGCGGGCCTGATCAAGGCCGATGAGGTGGCAAGCCAGCGCGAGTACGCGGACGACCTGCTCACGCTGGAACTGGTGGACGGCCGGCGCGTCCACCTGCTCGCGAGGGGTCACATGTTCAACCTGGCCGGCCCGAGGCCGCTCGGCAATTCCATCGCGTCGATGGATCTCGGGTTCGCGCTGCAAGCCCGGTGCCTGGAGGCGGTCGCCACCCGCAGCGTCGACGCCGACCCCATGGCCAGTTGCGTCGTCCCGGTCCCCGGGCACATCGACGCGGCCATCGCCAACAGCTACCTGGCTGGCAAGTACCCGATGGCGCCACGTTGACCACCCTGCCGACCGTCATTGCGCGGCGGGAATTGGCGCCGCACTACGCCCGACTTGACGGTGCGGGCCGCTCGGGCCACGGTGATGCTGGCCCCATAGTGCGGATCAGGAGGAGCCGAGGTGGAGAATTTCGCGGTGCCGGAAATCACTGCCGATGACCACGTGCTTGGTCCAGTCCATGCGCCCGTTGCGGTGCTCGAGTACGGCGACTACGAGTGCCCGTTCTGCCGGGGCGCGGCACGAGACGTGCACCGGATGCTCGACCTCTATCCGGGCCTGATCCGGTTCGTGTTCCGGAACTTTCCCATCCCGCCGCTGCACCCGCACGCGGAGCAGGCCGCGGAGGCGGCTGAGGCCGCCGCGGCCCAGGGCAAGTTCTGGGATATGTACCAACTCTTGCTGCGACCCGAGTCTCGCCTCGATTTCGACTCCCTCCTTTCCTACGCCCGAGGCCTGGGCCTGGACGTCGACCGGTTCGGCCAGGAAGTCACCGGCGGCGCCTACGCCGCGAAGATCGAGCATGACGTGCGGGAAGGCGTCCGGAACGGCGTCAACGCCACCCCAAAGTTCTATGTCGATGGTGCGCGCATCGACGGGAAGCTCCCGCTGGAAGGACTCGAAGACGCCATCCGGGCTTCGGTCCGGGTCGTCTCCGGCTAGTGTGCTCACCCCTTGGGGGTGAAGCGAGGAATGATGCCAGTGCGCATCCTGGCACCGTCGCCGCGTTCGTTGCGGATGCGGCCGGAAAAGGGGAGAGACGACATGGCGAAGCCCGGCGCAGTATTCATCTAGATCGGTACCTACCCGAGCGAAGCGACGGCGCGAGACGACTACGCCGTCGTCAAGGACCTCCATGCCGCTGGCGCGATCGGCACCTACGACGCCGCCGTCGTCACCAAGGACGACGCAGGCAAGGTGCACGTCAACAAGGATGAGATGGCCACCCGGCACGGGGCATGGGGCGGCGCTGCGGTCGGTGCCGTCGTCGGCATCTTGTTCCCGCCCTCGATCATCGGCACCGCCATCGTCGGCGCAGCCGTCGGCGGAGTGGGCGGCCACCTGTGGCGTGGCATGTCCCGGGCCGACGTCAAGGAGTTCGGGGACATTATCGACCAAGGGCGGGCCGCCCTCATCATCGTCGGCGAGAGCAAGCTGGAGCAGGCGGTCGAAAAGGCCGAACTGAAGGCCGAGAAGCACGTCGCCAAGGAACTCAACGTGAGCGCGAAGGACGTCGACGAGGCCGTCCAGGAAGCAGCAAAGGGCCTGAACTAGCCCAGATCGTCCCATGAGCTACATCCGTCACGACCGCAACAACCAGCAGATGCTGGTCCCGATCACATTGATACGAGGCGGACTGGCCGCGGTTTCTACTTCGAGGAAAAGAACGTGCCTACGCCGGGCGAAGGCCTCGAGGAATTTCTTTTCGCGGTGCGCTGCTCACCTGACCCATCGTCCGCAGCGTTCCTGGTGACCGTAGGAACGTCCCCGGCTACGGCCTCGCCGTAATCCCCTGGCCCGTGCGCTCGGCCTCCGCCGGCCCGAACCCGAACGGTCATCCGGAACGGGTGATGTCTCGGCTGGCGAGCGCCGCCATGATTAGAGTGATATGTGAGTTGCGGGCTGGTATCACCCCGGCATCGTCGATAAACGATACAAATTTCTGCAAAGGAGATCGAAATGGTGTTTATCGTTGGCGGAGCTATTCTCTACTTTGTTCTAATCGTCACTCTTGGCGTTATGACGCTCAGGAAGGGGCATTGGGTCATTTTTGTCATTGGCATCTTCTTGCCATTCTTCTGGCTCATCGGCGCGGTGATGCCTTCGCGGAGGAGGGCTGCCTACTAGGCGAGCTAACCTCCTTGAACTCGTAGAGCCCGGCGGCTGGAGTAGTGACGCCGGGGCGAGCGCTGTCGTATGACCAGAGCATGCGGTAGGCGCTACGTGGCGGTGCGGCAGTGGCGGCAGGCCTGGCGGGATGGCGGCACGGCGGCACGGCGGTCCCGGGGGCCGGTGTCGCGCGAGAGGCTGGTCAGCCGGTGACGTCGAGGTAGTCACGGACCTGCAGGACTCCTGAGGCCATCCAGGTGGCGCCGACCACCGCGTCGTGCTTAGCCCAGGTGCGGACATGTCCGCCCAGGGTCACCGTATTGCGCTGGTGTCGACGCGAAGGTCGCTGTCGTCCTCGACCAGCGCGTTAGTGCTGGGTGCCTTTCTGCGCCTGTCGACGCTGAAGCTGCCTGGTTCGCGCTCGCGCTCGTCGCCGAACTGGCCTCGTTCGCCTGCAACTTCACTTTGCAATGGCTGGCCCTGCGCACCCAGGGCTGGTCCGCCGGGCTGTCCGGCAACGCGGTCACCGACAGCCTGCCCGGCGGCGACGCGGTAAGCGGCCAGATTGATCCCCTTCTGAGGGTTGAAGGTCGCCCTGGTGCGAGGTCGAATGGTGGCCTGGCGGTGAACGGGACGTAAACAGGTGAGCTAGTGACCTCTCAGGAGACCCTGCGCAGGCTGGTGCTCGCAGACGAACACTTCGTCGAGGACCAGGCCGGGCTGGGGTTTCACCCGGCCGCGATATCGGCCCTGGGTGCCAAGACCGTGGCGCTGCTGCAATTGAGGACACCGGTGGTCCTCAGCCCGCTGACGGCCCGCCGGGAGTGGACCGCCCGGGGTGACGCTGGCGGCGGTCGCCAGGGAGCACGAGATCGCTGGCGTGCTGTTGATCATGACCCAGCGGCGGGGCTCGGCCCGTCGCCGCCAAGGCGGCGGCCGCGCTCGGGTATGACATCGCGGCCACCCCGGGAGGAACCAGGCGGTTCACCGGCAGCCCCGGCGGATCAGGTTGATGGCCCTAGGACGGAAGGGGTGGCCATGACTGTGCAGGCTGAAGAGGCCACGCGGGTCGGAAGGTCCGCAGCGCGGACTTCGCGTGGGGGGCTGGCGGCCGGGGCAGGGAACAGCTGAGTCGTGCGGACCGGGTGGCGCGGGGGAAGGACGCCAGGGCCTTGGCCCCGCTGGGGTCGCATGCGGAGTTCGCGCCGGATGCGTCGCGGGACCCGGTTGGCCTGCTCCTGGAGCAGGAAAAGAGCCGGGTGCCGGAACTGGTGCCAGTCCGGCACGGGCGGATGCTGGTGTCCCCGTTCACGTTCTACCGGGGTGCGGCGCTGCCGATGGCTGCTGACCTGGCCACCACGCCCACGTCGGGGCTTCTGGTGCAGTTGTGCGGGGATGCGCACCTGTCCAATTTCGGCGCGTTCGCGTCGCCGGAGCGGCGGCTGGTCTTCGACGTCAACGATTTCGACGAGACACTGCCCGGCCCGTTCGAGTGGGATGTCAAG
>JBAUAY010001069.1:0-1925 GCA_049676235.1 Streptosporangiaceae bacterium | reverse complement strand
GTCGAGGACCCGGCAAGCGGCGTGAGGCCCGGGGTGGCCACGAAAAAGCCCTGCACTCCCTGGCCGGTCACCTGGCCAGCCTGATCGTCAGCGAAGGTGTACAGCAGGTGCCCGTTGTAGGCGACCTGGTCGCCGTGGACGTCAATGACCCCGGCGAGCTTGCCGGTCAGCCCGGTGGCGGCCGGTGCCGCGGACGTCAGCGGCGGCCACAGCGCCGCCAGTCCTCCGGTGACGACCGACTTCGCCGCCGTGTCGTTCAGGTAGTAGTACAGCGGCAGGCCCTGACTGTTGACCAGAACGGTCTCGGTCTTGCCTCCGACGGTTGCCTGCACGGTTCGCACGGTCGGCGCGGCCTGGCTGGCCGCGGGTCGGCTGCTGGCATGGGAGGTAGTCGCCGCGGCGGCGGTAATACCGCCGCCGAGGGCGGCCGCTGCGGCCAGGCTAATGCTGGCGATGATGATTCTTGGGTGTCGCATGGTTTTAGCTCCTTGAGATAATTGATGATGACTATCTACTAATACGATTAGTAGAAGAGGGTGGTTCACTCGCCGTGGCAGTGGGCGTCCAGGCGAGGGCCCGGACCTGGTCCCCGGTGACGGTTTCCTGCTCCAGCAGAGCGGCAGTGAGCTGGGCGAGGGCCTCCCGGTGGCTGGTAAGCAGGTCCCGGGCGCGGGTTTCCGCCTTGGTCAGCAGGGCGGCGACTTCCTGGTCGACCAGCCATTGGGTGTGCTCGGAGTAACCGCGTGCACCGGCGAGCGCGGGATAGCCGGCTGGCGGCCCGCTGTAGCTGACCGGACCGATCGCCTCGCTCAGGCCGAACTCGCGGACCATCTGAGTCGCCAGGGCGGTCGCGGAGGCCAGGTCGTCGGCAGCGCCGGTGGACGCCTCACCGCAGATCAGGCGTTCGGCGGCCCGGCCGCCGAGGCGGACGGCGAGGGTGTCGGCCAGGTACCTTTCCCCGTAGAGCCGGCGGTCGTCGGCGGGGAGCATCTCGGTCAGCCCGAGGGCCTGCCCGGCGCCCAGGACGGTGACCCGGCTGACCGGGTCGGCGTACGGGGACAACGTGGCGACCAGGGCGTGTCCGGCCTCGTGGATGGCGACGGTGGCGAGCTCGCCGGGGGCCAGCGGGCTGCTGTGCCGGGTGCCGAGCAGCACGCGATCGCGGGCACTGTCGAAGTCGGCGGCGACCAGGGTGGTGCGGTCGCCCCGGACCGCGCTGACAGCGGCCTCGTTGACCAGGTTGGCCAGGTCCGCACCGGAGAATCCGGGGGTGGCGGCGGCGACCTGGTCGAGGTCGGCGTCCGGGCCGAGGTTCTTGCCGCGGGCGTGGGAGGCCAGGATGGCGCCGCGTTCGGCCCGGTTGGGCAGCGGGACGATGACCTCGCGGTCGAACCGGCCGGGACGGCGCAGCGCAGGGTCCAGGGCGTCCGGTCGGTTGGTGGCGGCCAGCACCACCACCCCGCCGGAGTCCTCGAATCCGTCCATCTCGGCGAGCAGCTGGTTCAGGGTCTGCTCCCGCTCGTCGCTGCCGACCATGCCACCGGCATCGCGGCGGGCGCCGAGGGCATCGATCTCATCGATGAACACGATCGCCGGCGCTCGGGTCCGAGCCTGCTCGAACAGGTCCCGGACCCGGGCCGCACCCAGGCCAACAAACATCTCCACGAAACCCGAGCCCGACACCGAGAAGAACGGAACGTGGGCCTCGCCGGCGACCGCGCGAGCGAGCAGGGTCTTGCCGGTGCCGGGCGGCCCGGCCATCAGCACGCCGCGCGGGCCGCGGGCCCCGGCCCGGTGGTAGCGACCGGGGTCGCGCAGGTAGTCGACGACCTCGCTGATCTCGGTCTTCACCGTGGTGTACCCGGCCACGTCGGCGAACCGGGTGGCCGGCCGTTCGGCGTCGATGACCCGCGCCTTCGCCTTGG
>JBAUAY010001068.1:0-1810 GCA_049676235.1 Streptosporangiaceae bacterium | reverse complement strand
CGTGGCGGGCGTGCCGTGACGTGGCCGCCGCTGACCTTGCCGGACACCTGGATCCGCAGGATGATCGGCACTTCGGGACCCCCATGCGCCCGGACATTCACGTAGCTGCCTTCGGCCGCTACCTCATCGGTGTCGACCACAACGCCGGGCTTTGTCACCAGCGTCAGCCGGCTTGCGTTCACATCAGCGTCGATCAGCAGCGACGGCTGCACGATCACCGCCTGGGTGAAGTCCAGTGTCACGCTGCGCCGGTGACCCGTACTTCCATCCGCTGCGGCACGACCCAGCGGCCATCACGCTTGACGCTGCTGCCATGGCAGTCGATGCGGGCCAGGTCCTTCGGTTCCGGGACCGGTGCGGCCGGGGCGGAATTTGGTATGACCGGCAGGTCCGTGGTCAGCGCCGCCAGCTCGCCGTAGGTGCGTGCGGTCAAGGCTGCCTCCAGCCGCTCGTCGAGTTCTTCCGCGGTCAGCCGCCCATCACCGGCCGCCACCCGCAGCAGTTCGACGACCCCGTCCCGATCCCTGTGTGACGCCCGCAGGCCAGCCTGGCCGGCTAGCTCAGCACCGCGCTGCGGCGGTGACGCCTCGTCCGTCATGGACCTACTGTAAGGGCCGCGTCAGCGGGCCCGATATCGGTGCGGCGGTGAACGTGAGCAGGTCGTCACGGTCGCCGTGCAGAGCTAATTCCGGGATTCGCGCTGCCTGTTCGCGAGCGTGACAGAATGTTCCATCTGGATGCCGGACATCAGGCGAATTCCAGCCGTCCGACCCACGCAGAACGAAGGCGGATCTCGCGCACCTCTTCCCGGCCGACCGTCACCATCCGTGACATGGGCCGGAGGTGGCCATGCGCCGATTGGCGCCGCCACGCCGAGCGTACCGGCGCCAGTGTGAGCATGGCGGAGACGCCACAACGGAAGGGCATGCGGCAACCGGCGCTCACCGCGAGCGGCTCTGCCGCGGGCGTCGTCCCGGCGCTCATGGCGAATGTCGCCAAGCCGCTGGAGTCTCGGCTTCCAGCGGGGGTCGGCCCGCTAGCGCGGCCTGGCCACTTAACCCAGCAGGACGTTGGTGCGCGCTAGCGGCAGCGGCCGGCTGGCCTGCGGAACCCGGGTGTCTGCGTATATGACGACGCGGTCGCGGCCGCTGCGCTTGGCCTGGTAGAGGGCGTGGTCGGCGGCGGCGAGGAGGTCATCGAGGGTGCGGCGGGCCTGGCTGGGGACGGCGACGCCGATAGAGATGGTGACCCGTATTGCCGCGGTGCCGTCCCGGGGGATGGCGAGCTGGGAGATCCCCTGGCGGATCCGCTCGGTGACCTCGAGGGCCTGGGCGGCTGTGGTGCGGGGGAGCAGCAGGGCGAATTCCTCGCCGCCGAACCGGCCGCACAGGTCGCAGTCGCGCAGCAGGTCCCGCATGGCGGCGGAGACCGCGGCGAGCACGGCGTCGCCGGCGAGGTGCCCGTGAGTGTCGTTGACGGCTTTGAAGTGGTCGATGTCGGCGATGGCGACCGCCAGCGGAGTCTGCGCCGGGGCGGCCCGGGTGACCTCCACGGCGGCCTCGCGCTGCCAGGCGCCGGCGTTCAGCAGCCCGGTCTTGGCGTCGGTCCGGGCCGCGGCGGCCAATGAGGCGTGGCGCAGCGATCGCTGTAGCACGATCACCAGGGGCAACGCCACAACCAAGGCGAGGGCGCTGTGCGCGGCTGCGAATGCGGTTAGTACTGCGAGGCATAGCTCTGTGACCTGGTTGCAGATCGCCTCTCGGCCGAGGATCAGGCTGCGTAGCGGGGTGCCGTGAGCCCGCATCTGCTC
>JBAUAY010001067.1:0-3508 GCA_049676235.1 Streptosporangiaceae bacterium | reverse complement strand
GCCAGCTCGTCGAGGGGGTACTTGCCGTCGCTGGTCCAGTCCCAGTCGTGGTCCGGCGGGGGGGTCTGTGCCGTGTGGTCAGTGGTCATGACAACCACCCCAGCAGATCATCCTCTGACCCGCAAGCCGCCACCCCGGCCGGATCGATCAGACTGACGCTAGCTAGCGGCTCGTAACGACACAATGTGTCATTGCCCGGCCGCTGATCCCGCCGACGCTCTTTCCTGTGCCGCTCGAATACTCGATTGGGTAGGTTACCTGCACTGTTGCCGACGGGACGGGCGCAGTGGTGGTTGGCTTGCGGGGTGCTGCTCAAGATCGCTTACCTGCTGACGTGCCGGATGCTCGGCCTGGCCGTCCTGGGGTTCTGCAGTGACCGGACGAAGGATGTCGAGCTGCTCGTGCTCCGGCATGAGAACGCGGCGCTGCGCCGGGTACAGTACGAGCCGGGCGACTGGGTGTGGTTCGCCGCGTTGGCCCGGCTCCCGCCGCGCAGGCGCTGGACCGCCTGCGCGCTCAGATGATTCCTTCTGGCGCGCCTTCCTGTCCCGGCCGCGATGCAGGACCGGGGTGGCGGGCTGGCCGTCGGGCCGGGTGCCTGGATCAGCGTGCGAGGCCGGGATAGTGTGACCAGGTGGTGCGGGTGCGGCGACAATGGTACGGATCGGGTCGTCGGCGGGCGTGCACAGCTGGCCGTTCTGGCGGGTGCGGGCGTGCCTGGCGCTGATGAGCTGCGCGCCCAGGCGCTGGAGGTGGCCCGGGGCTGGTCGCCGCCTGGCGCGCCGCGGTCGTGGCGGCTGACCGCCGCGTTGTTCGAGGCGATCGCGGCTCATGACGGCCTGCTGGACCGGCTGGCCGTACTTCCGGCGGACCGGCTGCCCGCGCTGCTGAGCAGCGCCGCCATCGCGTTCTTGGTGCGGCGCGACCGTCCGGTCCCGCTGGCCGGGTACTTCCCCGAACTTGGCGCGGCTCAGCCGCGGTTTGACGAAGGGTTCTTCCCGGCGTTCCGGACGTTCTGCGCGGCGCGCCTGGATGACATTGCCGAGCTGTGCCAGAGCCGCCGGTACCAGATGAACGAAGTTGCCCGGTGCACCCAGATCGCCTTGGGCATCGCAGCGGCCAGCGCCGGATCCGCCGGTCCGGTGGCCTTGGTCGATCTGGGCACCGGGGCGGGGCTCGGGCTGCAGCTGGACCGTTACCGGTACCGGCTCGGGACCGGCACGTTCGGCCCGGCTGAGGCCAGCCTGACCCTTGCCTGTGAGGTCCGCGGCCCGGTCGCGCCTCCGCCGGCCAGGTTGCCGCCGGTCATCACCAGGGTCGGGGTAGACCTTGATCCGGTCGACCTGGCTGACCCCGCGGCCCGGGCGTGGCTGCAGGCCTGCGCGCCACCTGAGGCATCGGCCCTGTCCCGACTGGCGGCGGCCGTGAATATCGCGCGGCGGCATCCGGCCACGATTATCGCCGGCGACATCATCGACGTGCTCCCCCGCGTGCTGGCCGGCATCCCCCCGCAGCAGCACATCATCGTCGCGGACGCCTATACGGCGGTGTTCCTCCCGGAACAGCGGCGGGCTGAGCTGGCGGGCCTGCTCGCCGAGGCCGGCCAGCGACGCCCGGTGACCTGGCTGTCCCTTGATCCGCTAGTCCCGGTGGGACCGGCGGGCCGTGACAGCGTGCAGGGCCTGCCGCTTCCCTCCGCGCTGATCCGTGACTACCAGCACGGCGGTGTCTTCGCTGTGCTGGGAGCCCGCACCTTCGATAGGGCCAGCGACCGCAGCCGCCTGCTCGCCCGCGCTCATCCATCCGGCCAGTGGATCGAATGGCTCAGCCCGCGGCCGTCCGCTTCACCCAACCGCCCGGCACGATGACAGCGATGGCGTCCATCCACGATGCCGGATCAGCGCCCCAGGCAAGGAACGTGCCGCTCGCGATCATCCGGCCTGCCCGAAGCCAGGCAAGCCCGCAGCTCGATGATCATCTGCCGCTCGC
This sequence comes from Streptosporangiaceae bacterium, assembly GCA_049676235.1. Lineage (GTDB taxonomy): Bacteria > Actinomycetota > Actinomycetes > Streptosporangiales > Streptosporangiaceae > Palsa-504. Next base: position 1,519 of record JBAUAY010001067.1, on the reverse strand, counting down.
GTCCGGCTCCGGGGCAAGGACCAGGGACGTACCCTGACGCGCTCTTCCAGGCAAGCCCGGCTTACCATCTGCGAGCAGGACAGCCAGGCACTGCCCGGTACGACACCTCACCCCGGCACCGATTGCCCGGTCCGGCACGGCAGCTGCTCGCCATCGCCGCCCCTAGCGACACCGAGACAGCACCGGGGTTCCCCTGAATGGGTGGACACTTTGACTTGGCTGATCGTGCCTGTCCGTGCTTCCCGGTAGCTGCCATGTTCCGCCGGAGCGCAGGCCCTTTCCAGGGAGGAACGACCTCGCGGGGACAACCGGAACCTGGCCCTTACGTCCCTCACCGCCAGGCCGGCCAGTCCCTGCCACCGTAGGCGAGCTGAGCATCTGGTATCGGCAGATGGCCGACACCGGCATGACCGAACAGGCGCGCGTGTTCGGTACATCGGAAGGGTTGCGAGGCCCAGGGTTAGTTCGCTAGTGATCTTGCGAAGTCGGATCTGATGGCGTCTTGCCGAGAGATGTGCGGAACGGCGGTCTATCGGACTTGTCACCGGGTGGCGATGCGCAGGAAATGTTCTGTCAGCGGTTCTTGTGCTCCGTCGCGGGACACGAGGGAGAGCTCCACGATGTCGGCGCGGTCGGTGAGGGGGCGGTACGGAACGGTCGGCTGGATCTGGCGCACGCTCACGTTGGGTACGAGGGTGACGCCGAGGCCGGAGGCCGCCATGGCCAGCTGGGTGAAGATGGAGTTGGCGAGGTGGCGGATGTCGGGGCTGAATCCGGCCCCGCGGCAGGTCGCCATGAGCTGGTCGTGGTAGTCCGGTGACGCCCCGCGGCGCAGCCATACCCACGGCTCGTCGGCGAAGCGAGCCAGGTGGACGGGACTGGGGGCGTCGGCCGCGAGGGGGTGGCTGGGCGGGAGTGCGATCACGAACTCGTCGTGGCGCCAGGGTTGGATGCGCAGGCCCCGGACCGGGGTGCTGGGCCGGATGACAGCGACGTCGATTTCGTGCTCGAGCAGGGCTTGCTCGCCCGAGGCCGTGTCCACCTCGGTTACCTGCAGGTCGACGCGGGGACGGGCGTGCCGGAAGGCAGCACGGGTGCTCAGCAGGGGCTCGCTGAGTGCGGAGGTCACCACACCGATACGCAGGGTGCCGACCAGGCCGGCCTCGGCCTGGGTAGCGACCTCTTGTGCGTGCTGGGCGGCTGCCAGGAGCTTGCGGCACTCGGCCGCGAACGCCCGGCCGGTCTCGGTAAGGGTGACTTTGCGCCGGCTGCGGTCGAACAGCGTGACGTCCAGCTGGCGTTCGAGCTGGAGGATCGCCTGGCTCAGGGGCGGCTGCGACATGGTGAGCTGTTCGGCGGCACGGCCGAAGTGGAGGGTTTCGGCGACGGCGAGGAAGTAGCGGGCCTGGCGAACCTCGATCATCAGTCGCTCCGAATATCAGGGAGAGAGGAAATCAGACCTTTAGTATATGAGTCTGGCGTGTTTCACTGATTGGCATGAGTACTGAAGCAGCCCTGC
>JBAUAY010001066.1:0-6356 GCA_049676235.1 Streptosporangiaceae bacterium | reverse complement strand
GCAGCCGTTCAACGTCGGCTCGATCATCCGTTCGGCCGCCGCGTTCGGCGCGGAGCACCTGTGGCTGTGCGGCAACACGGCCCCGCTCGGCCATCCGGGCGTGGGCAAGACCGCGCTCGGCACGCAGCGGCTGGTCGAGGCCACGCTGGAGCCCAACCCGGTCACCGCGGCCAAGGCGGCGGCGGCCGCGGGCCTGCGGGTGGTCGTGGTCGAACTGGCCACCGGCGCGGTCCCGCTGCACGAGGCGCCGCTGGACGGTGACGTCTGCCTAGCCATCGGCAACGAGGATCATGGCTGCACTGCGGCGCTGCTGGCCGTCGCCGACGCGGTCACCTATATCCCGCAGTCCGGCCGGGTCGGGTCGCTGAACGTCGCGGTGGCCGCAGCCGTCGCGATGGCCGAGGCCCGCCGCCGGGGGTGGGCTCCGGGCTAGCACCGCCACCGGCTGGACATCCCCAGTTCACCAGGTCACCGCCGGGAACGGGCATACTAGCGATCGTGCCGGTACCGTTCCTCGATTACCCGCGCCCGCACGCCTTCGCGCACCGTGGCGGCGCGGCGCACGCACCGGAGAACTCCTGGACGGCGTTCGAGCATGCCGTCAAGCTCGGGTACGCGTACCTGGAGACGGACGCCCGCTCGACCTCGGACGGGAAGCTCATGGCGTTCCACGACCGCACCCTGGATCGGGTGACCGACGGGTCGGGGCCGATCGGCTCGCGGACCTACCGCGAGGTCAGCGCATTGCGGGTGGCCGGCTCGGAACCGATACCGCTGATCGAGGACCTGCTCGGCACCTGGCCTGACACGCGCTTCAACATCGATCTCAAGGACGAGCCGGGCATCGCCCTGCTGGCCGAGGTGCTGCGCCGCACCGGGGCCTGGGAGCGCGTGTGCCTGACCTCGTTCTCCGGCAGCAGGCTGCGGACCGCGCGCGGGCTGCTCGACCGGCCGGTATGCATGGCGACCTCGCCGGCCGTGATCGCCGCGGTCCTTTGCACGATCGGCGCCGCCGCGGAGAGGCGGCAGCCGGGCCTGCTCGCCCGCCGGCTGGCGCAATGGCAGGTGCGCTGCGCCCAGGTACCGGCGAAGGTAGCCTCCGCGTCGTTCGTGCGCCGCGCCCACGCCCACGGCCTGGATGTGCACGTGTGGACCATCAACGACCGGGCCGAGATGAGCCGTCTGCTGGATCTGGGCGCCGACGGGATCATGACCGACGACATCGAGACGCTCCGCGAGGTCCTCATCGAGCGAGGTCAGTGGCACCCCCGCGGGCCGTAGCAGCGGACCTCCGGAGCAGGTAACGGTGATCTTTCTGCCGAAATACGATTGGGTAACGCTCTCAAGGGGAATCTTGTCCGGGTATTCAACGTTGCTCAATAAGACCGCTGACCGCCTGGGAGGCAGCAAGCATGGCCGAACGCGCACTTCGCGGCACCCGGCTCGGTGCGACGAGCTACGAAAATGACAGGAATACCGACCTGGCACCCCGTCAGGACGTCGCTTTTGACTGCCCCAACGGGCATCATTTTAGCGTGCCTTTCGCCGCCGAGGCGGAACTTCCCGCGACGTGGGAGTGCCGTGTCTGCGGCGCGATCGCGATCGCGGCCACCGGGGAGTCCCCGTCACCGAAGAAGGCCAAGCCGCCGCGCAGCCACTGGGACATGCTCATGGAGCGCCGCACGGTCGAGGATCTTGAGGCTGTGCTCGCCGAGCGCCTCGAGGTCATCAGGGAGCGCCGCAGCACCGACCGCGACCACGACACCAACCGCCCGCACCGCCGTAGCGCTTAGCGGCCAGGTCACTGCCTAGCTCGCCGGCTCACCGAGGCACCACAGGCTAGCCCAGGTCCCACAGGTGCCCCTGCTCTTGCCTTGGTTGCCCTTACGTGCGGGGACGACGGAGCTGACGGAGTCGCTGGGCCACGCCCCACTGCGCGACCCGCCAGAACGCTTCCAAGATGATGCTGTTGCTCATCTTGGAAGCGCCGTGCTCGCGTTCCACGAACGTGATCGGCACCTCGACGATCTGCAGGCCCGCCTGGGCGACCCGGATCGTCAGGTCGATCTGGAAGCAGTACCCGGTCGATTCCACCTGGCTCAGGCTGATGTTGCGCAGCGTAGCGGCGCGGTAGGCGCGGAATCCCGCGGTCGCGTCGCGGACGGCAAGGCCGAGCATGAGCCGGGTGTAGATGTTAGCCGCCCGGGACAGCGCCTGCCGGGACCTCGGCCAGTTGACCACCTTGCCGCCGGGCACCCACCGGGACCCGATGGACAGGTCCGCGTGATCGAGCGCGCCGACCAGGCCGGGCAGGTGCTCAGGCTGGTGTGACCCGTCCGCGTCCATCTCCACGATCACGTCGTAACCGCGCTCGAGCGCCCAGCCGAACCCCGCGATATAGGCCTTGCCCAGTCCCGACTTCTCCGTCCTGTGCATGACCTGCACGTGCGGGTCGGCCTCGGCCAGCTTGTCCGCGATGTCCCCGGTCCCGTCCGGGCTGTTGTCGTCCACGACCAGCAGGTCCGCCGCCGGCAGCGCCGTTCGCACCCGGCCCGCGATGGGCTCCAGGTTCTGCCGCTCGTTGTACGTCGGCATCACGATGACGATCCGGCCCGCCGACGGCATGGCGGATGGAGCCGACGGCTCAGCGGACGGGTTTGGCTCAGTCACGACCCCTGCCTATCGCTGTGTTGGTTAACAGCCGGTGCTTAGTCACGGACAGTGCAGGCCATGATATCCGCGCGCTGGCCTCCACCGGCTGACCGCGATTTCCCCGGATGCTGCCGCCGCCCGCTACTTGCCTCCAGTTGCCTCCAGCAGAACATTGGTTTTCAGCAAATAACGAACCTGCCCTCGGATTCGTGCCTGAGCCGCGCCGCGCGCGTCTGGGCTTTCCCCGCTTCTCCGCGAAGGGAAAAGGACCCGGGCAGCGCCTTCGGACCGGAGGCCGTCCCGTTGGCCACGGGCTTGGTCCCCGTTGTCTACTGGATGCCCGGGCCCTTTCCAGGCCCAACCCCCCATCCAGCCGGATGAGCGCAGCAGGCCCTTCCTGCCCGTTCTGGTGCCACGCCCGGCCGAGGGGCGGCTGGCTGCGGGCGCCCTCGCCATGACATAGCCCGAACCTGATGAGCTTGCCGGTCCGGCTGGCGAGCCCGGTGCTGGACTGGTCAGCAACTTACCCCTGATCCCGGCAATGTCAACCACGAACCTGCCCCCAACGCTACTGAAAGGTTACGTGTAACTACATTAAGTGACAGCTGGGACTGCTCGGTGTTCAGGCCGGGCGCGCATGAGCCAACGGCTCCCCGGTCGTGGCCGTTGTCGGACCAGTTTGCCCGAGGGTCTATACCTTTCGCCCGCGGCGAGGAAAAATAAGCAGCGACTGCCCTCTTGCGCACGGTGCTTTCGGGGTATGGATCCCCCACTTGGCGTCTCCCGATGTCTGTCGGCCGCCCCTGGTTGGCCGACCCCCGCAGCTTCCCCTGGAGGTGATTGGATGGATGGCAGCGCCGACCGATTCCTCGACCTGATGCACCAGCTCGAGGATTTCACTCACTCGGTGTCCCCTGAGCAGGCGCATACCCAGTTTGACGAGACGACCCTCCAGCTGTTCTGGATGCGGTGGCCGCAGCTGTCCGCGTGGGCGGGTTCGCTGTGGCGGCTCCTGTCCGAAGAGCTCGCCGGGCCGTCGTCTCCGCACGACGAGTCTGAGCTGTTTGAAATCGGCGAAAGTGGCTGAGCCCGCCCGCCGGCCTTTCACGGTCCGCGACCTGATGCACTCGCGGATGGTAACGACCAGCCCGGACAGTCCGGTAGCCGAGGCCGCCGGCGCGATGGTGCGCGAGAAAGTAGGCTCGGCCCTGGTCATGCAGGGCCCCTTCCTGTCCGGCATCCTCACCGAGCGCGACGTGCTCAAGGCCGCGGCATCAGGGTCAGACCTCACCACGGTGCCAGTGTCGGCCTGGATGACCAAGGACCCCCAGTCAGCGGGCCCGGACACGCCGGTCGAGGACGCCGCCCAGATCATGCTCCTGAACGGCTTCCGCCACCTGCCCATCGTGGAAGGGCGGCGCGTCCACGGCGTGGTCAGCCTCCGTGACCTGTTCGCCGCCAGGATCAGCCGACCGCCCCAGCAGCGCAGCGCAGCGAGTTAATGGAGTTACCTAGCTGAGCAGCTTGTCCAGCCGGATGGGCAAGTCGCGGATCCGGCTTCCGGTGGCGTGATACACCGCATTGGCGATGGCGGCAGCGGTGCCCACGATGCCGACCTCGCCGATCCCCTTGGCGCCGATCGGCCCGAGTTCCGGCTCGTCCTCGTTGATCCACGTCGCCTCGATGTCCTGCACGTCGGCGTGCGCCGCGATGTGGTATCCGGCAAGGTCGTGATTGGGGTAGTCGCCGAACTCCGGGTCCATCGCGCTCTCTTCGTGCAGCGCCATGGACAGGCCCATGATCATCCCGCCGATGAACTGGGACCGGGCCTGATCCGGGCTGACGATGCGACCGGCCGCGAACACGCCGAGCAGGCGCGGGACCCGGACCTCGCCGGTGTCGGCGTCGACACGCACCTCGGCGAACTGGGCGCCGAAGGAGTACCTGGCGTGGTCGGGCAGCGCATCGATGTCCGCGGCGGTGGCAGCCTGCGCGGTGAGGCCGCCGGGCGGCACGGCCCCGTCGCGGGCCCGGACCTGCTCGCGCAGCGACCGGCAGGCCTTTAGCACAGCCCAGCTCCACGACGCTGTGCCCATCGAGCCGCCGGCGATCATCGCGGGCGGGAGCGTGCTGTCGCCGATAAACAGGTCGATAGCCGCCTCGGGCACGCCGAGGGCCTCGGCCGCGACCGCCAGCAGGGCGGTGCGCGCCCCGGTCCCGATGTCCACCGCCGCGATCGATACCTGGTAGCGGCCGAAACGAGATACGCTCACGCGCGCCTGCGAGGCCATCGCCCGGGCCGGGTAGGTCGAGGCCGCCACGCCCGTCCCGGTGAGCCATCGGGATCCGGGTCCGTGGCGCCGCGCGCCGGGCGCCGGATCACGGCCAGCCCAGCCGAACCGCGCGGCGCCCTCGCGCAAGCAGGACACCAGGTTGCGGCTGGAGAACGGTTGGCCGGTCTCGGGATGCACGGCGGGCTCATTCAGTATCCGCAAGTCCACCGGGTCGATGCCGCAGGCCTCGGCCAGCTCGTCCATGGCCGATTCCAGAGCGAACATCCCCGGGCACTCGCCCGGCGCTCGCATCCAGGACGGAGTGGGCACGTCGAGCCGGACCACGCGGTGGGTGGTGCGCCGGTGCGGCGCGGCGTACATGTGCCTGGTGGCCACCGCCGACTGCTCGGTGAACTCCTTGAGCGTGGAGGTTTGGTCGAAGACGTCATGGCACAGCGCCACCAGCCTGCCGTCCGGGCCGGCACCCAGCCGTACCCGCTGGATCGACGGCGCCCGGTGGCCGGTCACCGCGAACATCTGCGGCCTGGTAACCGCACACTTGACCGGCCGTCCGGTCACCCGCGCGGCCATCGCCGCGAGGACCACGTTGGCCCGCGGCATGCCCTTGGCCCCGAACCCGCCGCCCACGTGCTCGGCGATCACCCGTACGCCGCTGGGGTCGAGCCCCAACACCGCGGCGATCTGGCCGGCCGCCCGTGAGGGACCCTGGGTGGCGTCGTACAAGGTCAGTGTGTCCCCCTGCCACGCTGCGATGCTGGCGTGCGGCTCCATCGGGTTGTTGTGCTCGGCGGGAGTCCGGTAGGTCGCGTCGACGCGGGCTGGGGCGACGGCGAACGCGGCGTCGAAGTCGCCGACCGCGGTATCGGTCTCGTAGCGCGGGTTGACGTAGTCCGGCTTGTACAGTCCCGGGTGGTCTTGGGTAAGCGTCACGTCGTGTGCCGCCTGCTGATACTCGATCCTGACCTGGCCGGCCGCCTCCCTCGCCGTCTCGAGCGTGTCCGCCACCACCGCGGCCACGAACTGCCCGCGGTAGGCGACAGCCCGGGACTGGAACAGCGCGAGCTCCGGATCGCCGGTCCCCGGCAGTCGCGGCGCGTTGTCCGGGGTGATCACGGCGAGCACGCCCGGCAGCGCCAAGGCGGCCGACGCGTCGACCGAGCGAATCAGCCCCTTGGCGATTACCGAGGGCACGGCCCACACGTAGGCGGCCCCGTCCACCGGGTGCTCGTAGGCGTACCTGGCCCGGCCCGTGACCTTATCCGGCCCGTCCACCCGCCCGGTCATGCGGTGTCCCCCGCTGGGACCCCGGCGAGCACGCAGAGCATCCGGACCACGATATTGCGCGCCAGCGTGATCTTGAACGCGTTGTCCCGAAGCGGCGCGGCCGCGGCCAGTTCGGCGTCGGTGGCC
>JBAUAY010001065.1:0-8160 GCA_049676235.1 Streptosporangiaceae bacterium | reverse complement strand
TCACATAGAAGGGTGATGCCGTCATCTATCGGCTCGTCCCGGCGTTCCACCAGCCCGTCGGTGAACAAGCACAGCACGGCACCGGGCGCGAGAGCCAGCGTGGTGACCTGCCGGACTGGGGCATCGGCGACGCCGATGGGCGGATCGACGGCGATCTGGGCCATGGTACCGCGCTGGCCCGGGGCCGCGATAACCGGCGGGAAGTGGCCCGCCGATGAGATGCGCAGCTGTCCGGAGTCCGGGTCGAGCACGGCGTAATTCACGGTGGCCATGACGTCGCCCTCCTCGAAGTACTGCATCTTGTGGTCTAGCTTGCTCAGGACGTCGGCCGGGTCGGGGAACTCCAGCACGTATGCGCGCAGGGCGCTGCGGATGCGGCCCATGATTACCGCGGCGCCGAGCCCGGATCCCGCGACGTCGCCGACCACCATGCCCAGTTCGCCCGACGGCAGGACGAACGCGTCATACCAGTCGCCGCCGACGTGGCCGGACCCTGGCACGTACCGGGCGGCGATCTCCACACCCGTCACCGCAGGCAGCGCCGAGGGAACGAGGCTGCGCTGCAGGGCGATCGCGGCGGCATGGTCCTCGCGCGACTGTAGCGACTGCACGGCCAGCGCCGCGCGGTCGGCGGCAAGCTGGAGCAGCGCGGCATCGTCTGCGGTGAAGACCCGGTTGTGCACCGTGCCGACGTGCAGCACCCCGAGCACCGCGCCATGGACGAGCAGCGGGACGCCCACGAGCGACCGGATGCCCTTTTCCAGAAGAATCGGGTTGAGCACATTGCCGTGATCGACGTGATCCAGGACGACCGGCTGCCGCTCGGCGGCGATGCGGCCCGCGAAACCCCGGCCGACCGGGATCCGGACGCCCTGGCTGACTTCCTCCTCCAGGCCGCTAGCCGCGGTGGCGATCAGCTGGCGACCCGAGTTGTCCAGCAGCAGCACCGCGGCGGTATCGGCATTCAGGATCTCCCTGACCCGGTTCAGCAGCGTGGTGAGGAGGTCGGCGGCGTCCAGATAGGACAGCGCCGCATCGGTAACCGACCGGATACCCTGCAGCTTGTCCCCCACGTCGGGCGGCGGGGGCAACGGCATCACCACCACGAAAGCATAACGTCACCAGCATCAGGAGGTTCGCGGCCCTACCGGCACAAGCCGGACCATTTCGCAGGATTGTCTGCGGAGGAGCCGGGCAGGCGGCGCGCATGAACCTAGCCGATGGTTCGCGCCGCACACTGGGATGATCATCGCCGAAGTGGGGTTCCTGCTTATCCTGTTCGCCGGTATCTGGTTCGTCGCCGCCGAGATCCCGGCGTTGAAGGCCAGCGCCGCGGGAAGCATCGTCGCGGGCGTCGCGCTCGCTCTCGGCGGTCTGCTTCTCATCATCGCCACGCACTGGGGTCACTTCGGCTAGCCAGCTGCGTATCTCAGGGTGGCCCGGGTCCAGGCCTGGGCGCCCATCTGGACCGCTTCCCAGGGACTGCCCAGTGGCGGGGTGTACGAGAGGTCCAGGTCGCTGACCGCATCGACGGTCATGTGGCTGTAGATAGCGGCGGCGGCGATGTCGACGCGCTTGGCGACCTCGGCGTGCCGGTGCCCGAACAGCTGCATGCCAAGCAGCCGTCCGGTGGCCCGGTCGCCGGTGACCCGCATCGTGATGCGATGGCTGCCGGGATAGTAGGCCTTGTGGTCATCGGCTTCGGACCCGACGGTGACCGGGTCGAACCCGGCCGCTGCGGCTTCGTGGTCGCGCAGGCCGGTGCGGGCGGCGGCCTGGTCGAAGATCTTCACGACCTGGGTACCCAGGCTGCCCGCGAACTGCCGGTTGCCGCCGAGTGCGTTCTCGCCCGCGACCCGGCCCTGCTTGTGCGCCGTGGTGCCCAGCGGCAGGTACGTTTCGCCGAGCAGCCGGTGATGGGTGATCACGCAGTCCCCGGCGGCGAGTACGTCGGGCAGGCTGGTCCGCATGCCGCGGTCGACCGCGATCGCGCCCTTGACGCCGAGCCTGGCCCCGGCTTCGGCCGCCAGGGTAGTCTCAGGCCGCACCCCGACTACGACCAGCACCATGTCCGCCGTGCGGGTCACGGCCGAGCCGTCGGGCGCGGTGGCCTGGACATGCAGGCGCCCGGCCTGGCCAGGGGCTGCGCGGGCGATCGCCTGGACGGTGGTGCCCGTCAGCACCTGGACGCCGTGCCCGGCCAGTTCGGCATGGACCAGCGCACCCAGCTCCCGATCCACGGTGGGCAGCACCTCGGCGAGCTGTTCCATCTGGGTCACCTGAAGCCCGCGGACGGTCAGGGCATCGGTCATCTCCAGGCCGATGTATCCGGCGCCGACGATGACCGCGCTGGCCGGGGCGGCCTGCTCCAGGGTGGCCATGACGGCGAAGGTGTCGCCCATCGAGTGCAGCAAGTGCACCCCATCGGAGGGGCCCAGGGCGCCCGGACCGGCCAGGCCGCCGATCGGAGGCCGGACCGGGACCGCGCCGGTACCGACGAGGAGCTTGTCGTAGCTGAGCAGCTCCTCCTCGCCGCCGGTGGAGGTGACCAGGAGCTTGCGGCCGGGCACGTCGATGCGCCGGGCAGTAGTGTCGAGCCGCAGCCGCATTCCCGCTGCTTCCAAGTCGGCGACGGTGCGGTGGGCCAGGCTGCGCCAGTGGGCGACCTCACCCGAGAGGTAGTAGGGGATGCCGCAGATGGAGAAATTGGGGTAGGCGTCCGCCAAGAGCACCGTTACGTCGGCGCTCGGGTCCAGCTCGCGGGCCCGCAGGGCAGCGCTGATCCCGGCGTCGCTGCCGCCGATCATGACCAGGTGCATGGCAGCTCCCGTTCTAATTGCGTTCTAATTGCCGGTCAGTGACGCCGGGCCGGGCGGCCGCCCGGCCGCGGACAGCGATGCGCTGTGGTGTGCCGTGCTGGCCGGTGCCCGTCCGGGTTCGCCGTGGTGGGGGACGATGATGTCGGCGGCGTCGGCTGGCGTGATCGCGGGGTACAGCACCTTGATCACCCCGACGGCCACGACGCCGCCGAGGATCTGCGCGGCGATGAAGGGCAGCACCGAGGACGGGGCGATACCCGCGAAGGTGTTGGAGAACATCCGGCCGATGGTAATGGCGGGGTTGGCGAAGCTGGTGGAGGAGGTGAACCAGTACGCCGCGCCGATGTAGGCACCGACCGCCGCGGGGGCGGACCGGGCACGGCCGGACCGGGCCAGTGCGAAGATCACTAGCAGCAGCCCCAGCGTGGCGATGACCTCTGACAGGAAGTGCGCCGCCGAGGCCCGGTGCTTGGCTGAGATGGTGACCGCGGGCAGGGCGAACATCAGGTTCGCGACCACCGCCCCGGCGATGCACCCGGCCACCTGCGCCGGAAGGTACGCCGCGGCCTCGCGCCACCGCAGGCCGCCGAAGGCGGCATCGACGAAGGACACCACCGGGTTGAAATGGCCGCCGGAGACCGGGCCGAACATCAAGATGATCGCGAACAGCCCGGCTGCGGTCGCCGCCGAGTTCTCCAGCAACTCCAGACCGGTCTGGCCCGGCGACAGCCGCTGCGCGGCGATGCCTGAGCCGATCACCACCGCGGCCAGGAACGCGCTGCCCAGGAACTCCGCGGTCAGCCGACGCCACAGCGGGACGGGTGCACTGGTCACGCCGTCATCTTGACAGAGGGAGATAGCTCAGTCAAGATTGAGTCAATGCTTCCTGAGCTAATCTCTGACCTGGCCCGGCGCGCTACCGTGCATGCCGCGCTCGCCGACTCTGCCCGGCTGCAGATCACCGACATGCTACTGGCAGGGGACGCGTCCCCCTCCGAGCTGGCCGCCATGCTGGCCATGCCGTCGAATCTGCTGGCGCATCACCTGCATGTGCTGGAACAGGCCGGGATCGTCACCCGCCGCCGGTCTGAAGGCGACCGCCGCCGCACTTACCTTCAACTGATCCCCGGCGTCCTGGACTCGCTGGCTGCCCCGACAGCCCGCGCGGCGCTGCGGGTGCTGTTCGTCTGCACCGCCAATTCCGCGCGCTCGCACCTGGCCGCAGCGCTGTGGCGCCAGGCCAGCAACGTCCCGGCGGTATCGGCCGGAACGCATCCCGCAGCGGCGATTGATCCCGGGGCCATCGCCGCCGCCGAACGCCACCGCCTGCCGCTGCCCCGGCTACGGCCCCGGCACATCAGCGACGTCCGGCAAGACGGCGACCTCATTATCACGGTGTGCGACCTGGCCCGCGAGGAACTCGGCGGGGCCCTGGCCGTGCACTGGTCCGTCCCGGACCCGGTGTCGGCCGGCGATCCGGATAGCTTCGACGCTGTGCTAGCTCAGCTAGCCGCTCGTGTCGGGCGTCTGGCGCCGTGCCTGGCGGCCATCTCCTGACCTGGTGGCAGGCCGCGCCGGTGAGCTCGGCCAGGAGCTGCGCGCCGACAACAGCGATCATGCCGCAGCAGGCTTAACGGCCCGGATGATCGCCGAGTGCAGACCCGGCGCCGCCTCGGCCGCGAAAGTGACGGAAGCGTCGGCGAATCCGGCCGCGGCCAGGCCCTCCAGGTACTCTCGCCGGGACAGGGCCCCGGCGATACACCCGACATACGACCCGGCGGCGGCCCGGTCGGCCGGGCTCAGGTCGTCCTCGGCCACCACGTCGGAGATCCCGATCCGGCCTCCCGGCACCAGCACACGGAACATCTCAGCCAGCACCGCGGGCTTATCCACCGACAGGTTGATCACGCAGTTCGAGATCACCACGTCCACCGCCGCGTCCGGCAGCGGCAGGTCCTCGATCCGGCCTTTGCGGAACTCCACGTTGGCCGCGCCCGCCCTGGTGGCGTTCTGGCGGGCCAATTCGAGCATGTCATCGGTCATGTCCACCCCGTAGGCGAACCCGGACGGGCCGACTCGCCGAGCCGACAGCAGAACGTCGATGCCGCCGCCCGACCCCAGGTCCAGCACCTGCTCGCCTTCGCGCAGGTCCGCCACTGCCATCGGGTTCCCGCACCCGAGGCTAGCCAGCACTGCCTCCTCGGGCAGCCCGTCCGTCTCGCCCTCGCGGTACAGGCCCTCGCTAAAGCCGCCAACCGCGGCCACAGCCGGGTCCGTCCCGCAGCACGCCACCGCCGACGGCTCGCAGCACCCGCCCTGACCAGTTCCTGGCTCCATCGCCGCCCGGGCTGCCTCGGCGTACCGGGACCGGACCTGCTCGACCAGCTCGGCGGTCGTCTGCTCGCTCATCCCCATCACCTCATCGCATAGATGACTGTCGATGCCTACTCTGCTTGAGACATAGACAGATGTCAATACCTGGTACACACTGGTCAGATGAGCACGCCACCGGCCCTGGACATCCAGCCCGCCAACCCGACCCCGGCCGACGTGTGCTGCGCGCCGCTGCTGCGCGAGCCGATCACCGCCAGCCAGGCGAGTGACATGGCCCGGCTGCTGAAGGCCCTGGCCGACCCGACCCGGCTGAGGCTGGTCTCCATGGTCGCCGCCGCCGGCGAAGGCAGCGAGGCCTGCGTCTGCGACCTCACCGCACCCCTCGGACTGACCCAGCCCACCATCTCCCACCACCTGAAGATCCTCGTGGACGCCGGGATCTTCACCCGCGACAAGCGTGGCGTGTGGGCTTACTACTCCCTCGTGCCCGCCGCCCTGGACGCCCTGTCCGCGGTACTGCGCACGACACGTTGAACGAGAACCGCCCTTCGACGTCAGTTCGTGATCGGCTACGCCGACCCTGAACAGAACCCGTTTGCCGAGGCCGCTAAGGCTTGGCCGGTGCTGACCCGCTGATCTCCGACTGCGAGGATCATCAGGTGGTACCTGAGAACATCCATGACTTCTTCGTGGCGAGCGGAAGCGCGGCTGGCGCGCTGATCGGGCTGCTGTTCGTAGTCATCTCGGTGACCTCCGAGCGGCTCGCCCGGGCCAAGGCTGGAACGCAGCACTACCGGATACGCGCGGTGGCGGCGATCACGGCGTTCACCAATGCGCTGGCAGTGTCACTATTCGCCCTGATCCCCGTGCACAAGATCGGACCTACCGCGACGGCCGTGGCGGTCCTCGGGCTCACATTCGTCGCTGCGTCGCTGCTATCGCTGATCCGCCTACGTCAGGTGCAGTGGAACACATTGCGTGATTCGTCCTTCCTGATCGTGCTCGGAGTCACGTTCGTGATCCAGCTCATCCAGGGAGTAGACGTGATCACCCAGCCGCGGGATTCCGGCGCGGTGGACACGATCGCGATCCTTGTCGTCGTCTGCTTCCTGATCGGGATCGGCAGCGCATGGGAATTGGTCGGCGGGCCTTCGATCGGCATCGCACATGAGGTCGCGGAAATCGTCCGGCGTCACCAGCGCAGCGCCGCCGACTCGGTGGACGAAGAGTCGCCTTAGCGCCGGCTGGCGGCGCAAAGCCGGGAGATACGTTCGATGCACATGAGAGGCGGCTACCTGTGGCTTGTGAGGTGTCCTGGTTCGCACCGCTGTGCGATGACGATTATGAGTTCCTTGGCGTGCCGGACGCTGGGCTGCTCTCGAGCTGGGAGCACTGCCGGGGTATCGCGCTTAGCGCGGAAGAAGCGGGCTACGACAACCTGCTGCTCCCGTCGAATTACTCGATCGGGATCGACTCGGTAGCCTTCGCGGCGGGGATCGCCCCGCTGTTGCGGCGCATGCAGCTATTGCTCGCGGTGCGGCTCGGCGAGATGTGGGCACCTCAGCTCGCGCGTCAGCTGGCGACCATCGACGAGATGCTCGGCGGCAGGCTGACTATCAACATCATCTCGTCCGACTTGCCCGGCCAGCAGCTGGAGTCTGCGCCCCGGTATCGCCGCACCCTGGAGATCATGCGCGTCCTGCGCGACTTGCTGGACGGCAAGCCGGTCGACATGCGCGGTGAGTTCATCAACGTGACACTTGACCCGCCGCGGGTGTGCCCTACGAGTGGTGGCTGCCCGCCCTTCTACTTCGGTGGCCTCTCCGACGCCGCACGGGACGTCGCCGCGCAGGCCGCGGACGTCTACCTGATGTGGCCGGACACGATGCCGGCCGTAGCGGAGATCATCAGCGACATGCGGGCCAGGGCCGCCCGGTATGGCCGCGAGCTCAGGTTCGGCTTCCGCGTGCACGTGATCGTGCGCGCCACCGAGGCCGAAGCGCGGGCCGCCGCGCAGCGCCTTGTTTCTCGGCTGGACCCCGAGACCGGCAGGCGCATTACGAATCAGTCCCTGCACCCCACCTCAACCGGGCAGCTCCGGCAGGGCGAACTGCGTGATCTGGCCGACGCCGATGGATTCGCGGAACCGAACCTGTGGACCGGCATCGGTCGCGCACGCTCCGGTGCCGGCGCCGCCATCGTCGGCGACCCCGACCAGGTACTCGCCAAGCTGCGCGGCTACGCCGACCTTGGCATGGAGGCGTTCATACTCTCCGGTTACCCGCTTGCGGCGGAGGGCGACCTGTTTGCCCGGCACGTGCTGCCGCGGCTGCAGCACGGGCCGCTTTTGCCGCGCTCGGGTTAGCGGGCTCATCCTCAGCTAGCCGGCGAGAGTGGCAGTTCGGGGGGCCGGCAGCGATGAGGACATGCGAGCCGCCTAGGCGGCACAGGGGCCGATCTGAATCAGGCATGCTTCCTTGCATGAGCGATGAGGTGAGGCTGAGGCCGGTCAATGAGGATGATCTGACGATTCTGGAAAAGCTGACCCAGGAGCCGGAAGCTACTGGCGAGTTTGCCTGGTTCGGCTGGTTCGATGTGCTGCGCTGGCGCCGCAGCTGGGCCGAGACCAGGTTGCTCGGCGCTGACGGCGGTGCCCTGCTGGTGGTCCGTGGCGACGACCGGCTGGGTTTCGTCACCTGGCAAAGGCGGCCGGCGACGGTGGCGGCATTCTTCTGGGTCATGGGGATAGCGATGCTGCCCGAAGCCCGCGGTCGCGGATACGGCACCGAAGCGCACCGGCTGCTGGCGCGGTATCTGTTCGCCCATACGACAGCCCACCGGATCGAGGCAGCCACGGAAGTAGACAACGTCGCCGAGCAGCGTGCCCTGCAAAAAGCCGGATTCACCCGCGAGGGCATAAGCCGTGGTATCGGCTGGCGTAGCGGAGGATGGCGCGACGGAGTCACGTACCGCCTCCTCCGCACCGACCCCGTCACGCGAGATTAAG
>JBAUAY010001064.1:0-4431 GCA_049676235.1 Streptosporangiaceae bacterium | reverse complement strand
TCGAGGAGGGCTGGGGCTTCGAGCGGCGCCAGGGTATGATCGCGGACCAGTTGATCGCGGCGGCCAAAGACGCTCGCGATGACCACCCCGGCGACCGCGTGATAATCGTGGCGGGAAGTTCGTCGCACGCCACCCACCGCCTGGTCGGTTCGGTCGCCGTCAGCCTGGCCCGCCACTCGCCGGTACCGCTGGTGATCGTGCCCTAAGCCGTATCGTCCGGGTGCCGTCGGGTATTGCGGCAAGTTCCACCGTCCAGGCCGAGTCTGCGGCCGGCCAAGGAACCCTGATCCGATTCCGCCTGCCGCCCGGCAAGTTCAGACTCTGGACGTTGCCCAGGCCAGATCGGCGCGGTGACCGCGCGGGCGCCGGGCGGGCAACTCGAAGGCGGCGATCTTCGCCGCGCTGAGCCCGGTGATGCCTGAGCCTGCCCGTGGTGTTCTTGTACCAGAGCGTGACGCGACTACGGCCAGGCCGTATGCTGCCCGTGAGCGCGGGCCGCTACCCTGTGTCCATTCACAAAGGGGAAGGATTATCGTGGCCGACTCTCAGCAGTTGCGGGAGCGCACGCTTGTCGTGCTGAAGCCGGATGCCGTTGTCCGCGGCCTGGCCGGACGTATCATCCAGCGGTTCGAAGACGCGTCGCTGAAGATCATCGGCATGAAAATGCGCGAGATTGACGCCGACTTCGCCCGCAAGCACTACTTCGACCTGGAGGAGCGGCTAGGGTCGGCCGTCTACACCGCGACCGCGACGTTCATGCAGCGGGGACCGGTTATCGCGTTCGTGCTGGAGGGCGAGGACGCAGTGGCCACCGTGCGCAAGATAGTCGGCACCACGTACCCGAACGAGGCCCAGCCCGGATCGATCCGCGGTGACTTCGCGCATCAGTCCAAGGCCGTCGCCACCACCACTGGCAAGGCCGTAGCCAACCTTGTGCACGCCTCGGGCAACCGGGAAGAAGCGCAGTACGAGGTGGACCTGTGGTTCGACAAGACCGAACTGTTCGAGTACCGCAACATGGCTGAGGCGTTCAACTGGTGATCTCCGCTTCGCTCGGGACCTAGCGCCGATTTGTCCGCGGTTCCGGGGTGCTATATAAGGCAGGGGGCTGTTGGCGAGCTGGGTGGCGACGCTCAGACAGGCCGCCACGCCGGGCAAAGCCAGCGAGCACGGCCCAGCCTGACCACCAGAGGGCACGAATGCCCGGGCGGGATGAGATTCCGGCGGCCGGCCCCGATCCCCGGTGATTTATAACGCTGCGGATCAGTTCGTCGGCGGCGTCGTCGTGGGCGGCGTCGTCGGCGGTGGCGTCGTCGGCGGTGGCGTGGTCGGCGGTGGGGTGGTCGGCGGCGGCGTGCTCGGCGGCGGCGTGTGCGTGTGTGTGGGGAAGCTGCTCTGCGGCGAAGTGGGCGTCGGCGAGGGGGCGGATGCTGGCGGGCTGCTTCGCACCGGGGACGTGGTCTGCGTGCTGTTCGTTGGCCCGGGTACCGCCGTCGGGCTGCTGGTGGCCTTGCCGTCGGTGCCCTGACTCTTGCCCTGGCCGTGTGCTGAGCTGCTCGCCGGCCGTGCGGGGCTGCTGGTCGTGGAGCCAGCTCCTGCCCTGCCTGTGCTGTGCGGCTTCGCGCCGGTGAGGCCGGAAGTTGGCGTGCTGCCCACGCTCGGCGTCGTTTCCGGTGACGCCGCGGAGTGACGGAGCTCGTCGGCGAGTTCATGGGAACCCAGCCCGATCGCCGCCCCGGTGGCGAGCAGCAGAACCAGGGCCGTGCCCAGGACCGCCTTTCGAGAGCGGTGTGGCACCGGCTCGGCCGTGCTGTCTTCGTAGCTGGAGAGCATCGTGGACATCTGCGGCCGTTCCGGCGGTACAGCCGGCAGTTGGAAATCGGTGTCCACGCTGTCTTCGGAGGGGCCGGGGGCTGGGGTGAGAAAACGCGCGGCACCTATGGCGACCGTGGTTTTGGGGTCGGCGTCGATCGCCGGTGCCCGGCCGAACTCAGCCGAGATCAGCTGGGAGACGATCGGGATCCGGGACGAGCCCCCGACCAGCAGGATCGCATCAAGCTGTGTACCGTCGACGGCTGCCGACTCCAGCGCCCGGTGCAGCGCCTCGATGGTCCGGGACAGTTCTGGCCGGATCATTTCCTCGAACTCGGCCCGGGTCAGCCGGACTCGCTGCCGCACGCCGCCGAGCTCCACCTGGATGGTGGTGTCAGTGTCCACCGACAGGGCTTCCTTCGCCTGCGTGCACTCGCGGCGCAACCGGGCGACCTGGGGAACGATGTACGGATCGTTCGGGTCGATCTGGGTCAGTGGCACCCCGGCGGCCGCGCATACGTGCTCGAACAGCATCTCGTCAAAGGTGACCCCGCCGAGCCTGTCGATCCCTTCGGGCCTGCCAAGGACCGTGAACGCGGTCGGTGAGTCCTTACGGACCACAGCGGCATTGAAGGCGACCCCGCCCAGGTCGTACACGGCCAGATGGGCGCCGACCTCGACGGGCTCCCGGCTAGCGTAGCCGATCGCGGCGGCCTGCGGTTCGCTCAGCAGCTCCACGCGGCCCAGCCGCGTCATCTCGCCGATGCGAGTGGCCTGCACGGCCTGCATGAACAGTCTTATCTTGTGCGGTCCCCAGCTGGCCGGGCAGGTCAGCGCGACGCCTTCGGGCGGTTCACCTTCCCGCTTGGTGACCCGCTGCCACACCCAGTGGACGAGCACCGCGGCAAGCTCATGAGCCTGCCACGGCACCCCGCCCACCAGCAGCGGGATCTCATCACCGATCCGGGGCTTGAACTCACGCACCACACGGTCAGGGTCGGTGAGCGCGCGGCGCTCCGCGCCCTCCCCGACCACCAGCGAGCCGTCTCCGGCCAGGAACAGCACCGACGGTACAGCGGGCGAGCGGCTGCCCAGGGGAACAACATGGGTTGCCAGCTCGTCTACGGCCGGTCGGCATAGAGCCGCGGCCGTGTACGTCGTGCCGAGGTCGATCCCCAGCCAGTACGTCATCGTCATCACCTCCCCACAAGGACGCTCCCCAGCATCCTATGGACGCTTCCAGGAAACCTTCCGGAAACGTCCTGAAAGGAAGACGCCGATCCGGGCTCTCGCGTTGGCGCTGGCAACCCCCTGCAAGCCCCCTTCCTGATTAGGGGATTAGGGTCGACTGAGGAGAAATCCCCTAATCCCCGTTAGGGGAATCGTCCGAATCCCCTAACGGGCCCCCGGAGATGGCGGGTTGTTCCCCGATTACCGCGGCGCGGTCAATCCATAGCTTTATCTAAGCGCCCGGACATCCCGTCCGTTCGCTCATCTGGCGATATCGAGGAAATAGCTGCGATGACCGCTGCGACCTCGTTGCTGGACTTCATCCTGAACATGCTGAAAGATCCGCAGGCTCAGGCGGAGTTCGGCGCGAGCCCCGAGCAAGTGCTGGCCGCCAACGGCCTCACTGGCGTGTGCGCTGCGGATATCCACGAGACATTGCCGCTGGTGACGGACAACCGCTTCGTCGAACTGGCCCGCAGCCACGCCTTCTCGGGGTCGGTCGTGCCGCCCGCGGGAGACAGCGGCATTCACGCTGCCATCCAGTACCTGCACCACATCACACGCACGTACCGGTACGACGACCACGGCGCCCACGGCCACGACCCGGGGCACGCGAACATCTGGGCCGTCAGCGATCAGACGCGCAGCTTCGATGACAGCCACGTGGCGACGGGCGGCCCGGTGGCGCCAGGGCCGGGCGGCGCGCCGGGCACCGGCAACTGGAGGGGTGACGGTCACGGGAACTCAGGCCACAACAGCAACCTCATTTACGGTGACCACACCCAGGGCCTGAGCTACGGCGACACCCAGGATGGCCCAGCCGGAAGCTCGCCTAGTTTCCGTCACTCGGGCCACGACCAGGGCGACGGCTTGCACAGCTTCGGCTCCGGGGCCGCCATGACCTCGGCGGGCGGTACCGGCAGCCCGGCCGCTTACTCCGGTGACACCTTCGGCTCGCACGACAGCACCGGCTTTCATCCCGCGGACTCCGGCGGCGCAGCCAGCCCGGCGGGCCCGGACGACTATCACACGCACGAGGCTCACGGCAGCCTCGGTGATAGCTACTACGGCCAGGACGGTTATTACGGCCACGACACCGAGTACGGCACCCACGACCCCCCGGAGCCGCACATATACCTAGACCTGCACTGAGTCGGTGATCGCGTCCCGGATCAACTGCACGACCGGGACCGCGGCCACCAGAGAACTTCCTACTGGCACGACGAAGCGGCACGCCGCTTGATGCGTAAAACCGGTCTAGCTGTGCCAACAGCTGGACAACTTCCTTCCGAGAGAAAAGAGCAACCATGGCACCTCCGATTACCTTCCCCGGCGGCGGCACTGGCAGCGGCGGCGGCTCCGGCAGCGGCGGCGGCACCGGTACCCACG
>JBAUAY010001063.1:0-1655 GCA_049676235.1 Streptosporangiaceae bacterium | reverse complement strand
TTCTAGTACGGCGACCACGCAGTCCGTACAGGTCCGGCCGATGGAAGCGCTCGCAGCATCCGGACCATCAGATCCGTAGTCACCCGTGCGGGCATCCGGACCCGTTCAGAACAGTCCGTGACCTCGGGCTTATCGCTGCCCGCTGTTCGCATCCGTCCGGAGAACTACAAGGTCGTTCATCCGTGTGGCTCCCAGCGCGGCTCCCATCGGCCGCGCATCATCACGCCCTGGTCCTCGGCGCCACCATCGGGTCTTTGCCCGGAGACGTAACCGCGCCTTGCCCTGCCCAGACCCCTCCCCCGAACCCGATAGCTGCCGATCTCCGTGGCGGACGGGTTCTGTCAGGACCGGCTTCGCGTGTACATGAACCATGCAGCTTCACCAGGGCGGTTGCCCTGCGGTCACAGACGGTCTTGACGGGTTCCGGGAGTCACAGATCCTCCTACGGCGGGTTTGGGGGAGGACACCCGCACTACCCGCCCGCATAACGTCTGCTGCCGCCCGTTCTCGCTGTCCTCCGGCCTCGGTGTGGTGGGGGCGTCCTCCTCGGCCGCCGCGAGCAGGCTGAGGAACGGGCCGACCCGCTGTCCTTCCTGGGCGGGGTGCCTGAACATGCTGTCGTGGTTGACGGTGTACCGGACGCGCCGCCCGGTGCGGGTGCGGGTGAGGTACCCGGCGGCCTCCAGGTCGGCCACGATGGCCTGGACGGTGCGCTCGGTCAGTCCCGCGGCGGCGCTGATGTCCCGGATCCGGGCGCCGGGGTCGCGGCCGATCTCCACCAGCACGCGCCCGTGCCCGGTCAGCAGCGTCCAGCTGCCGCCGCTCTGTTCACGATCGCTCATGCCACCCGAGTATATAACTCGCGGGTGAAAACACGCGAGATTTTTCGCGTGTTTCTATTGACAGGCCTCCGGCTGGGGACCGATCCTGGTGATGCCCTGATCAGGTCACCCCCACCCATCCCCGGCCACGCGCGGCAACAGGCACAGCGGCGCGCCCGGCAGCAGCGGCGTTTAGCAGCAGTGTTCGCGGCCCCAGGAGGTGACGCAGATGCTTGACGGCAGGTTCCCCTTTGAGGTGGTCAGCGGCGTGCCGGTCGTGACGGCGCCCGAGGAGATCGACATCATCACCGCCCCGGGGCTGCGGTCGGCCCTGCTGGAGGCAGTCGCGCACGGGCACGGGACGCTGGTGGCCGACATGACAGGGACCCAGTTCTGTGACTGCTCCGGGCTGCATACCCTGCTGGCGGCGCACAAGCGCGCCCAGGCCGAAGGCGGTGAGCTGCTGCTGGTCATCTCCGCCGCTCCCGTCCTCCGCGTTCTCGCGATCACCGGCATTGACCGCATGATCCCCAACTTCACGACCTTGGACGAGGCCCTCGCGCAAACGTCCGCCGACGGGCCGAACGGCCATCGGCGAGCGGACGGCGCACCTGAGGGCAGCCAAGAGAACAAGCTCGTCGCGCAGTACGCCATCAGCGCGCTTGACGGAGAAGCCTGCTGATCGCGACGCCTGCGCAAGTGGCCCGGCGTGCGCCGGGCGGGGCCTCCCAAGGCCAGAGCCCGGCGCTGACGCGGGGCCAGCGGCGCCGCGGGCGCCGCCTCGATTTCCATCCTCAAGGGCGTGGCTGGGCAGGTCGGCGGGCTGCTCTGGGA
>JBAUAY010001062.1:0-4475 GCA_049676235.1 Streptosporangiaceae bacterium | reverse complement strand
GGCCACCGAGACGGGCAGCGCCGCGCCGAACGCCATGGCAAGGAACAGCCCGGACAGCGGGTCGGCGGCCAGCCCGGCCGTCTGCTGGCCTGGGATGGGATCGCCGAGCCAGCCGCCGATGCCCAGCGTGACCAGCCGGCCGGTCAGCGCGAACCCGCCGGTGACGGCCAGGCAGGCTGAGCCGGCGGCGCCGAGCAGGTAGAGGGGCCCGGCCCGCATGAGCCTGCCGCCGAGGAAGTCCGCGGCCGCAGCCAGCGCCAGCAGGACCAGGCCCGCGCCGAACACGCAGCTCACCGTGACCGCCTCCCGTCGGGTGTCAGGTAGCCGACCGCCACCAGCAGGGCGTTCAGGATGCCGAACGGGCTGGGCGGGGAGCCGGCCAGCCAGATGTCGACCGGGACGGTGGCGCCGACGCCACCGGTGACGGCCTCGCTCTCGCTCAGCAGCCCGCCGCTGACCGCGTCGGTGCCAGCCGCGATCACGACCTTCGGGTCCGGCATGCCGTCGTAGGTGGTACGCAGCGGGCCGCTCATGCCGCGCGCGCCGACCCCGGTGACCAGCAGCACGTCGGCGTGCCGGGGGCTAGCGGTGACGAACACGCCCAGCCGGTGCAGGTCGTAGACCGGCCCGAGCAGGGCCTGGATCTCCCACTCCTCGCTGCCGTCGGACCCGGCGTCCACGTGCCGGACGTGCACGCTGCGGCGCAGCGCGGCGGTTCGTCCGGCCAGCCGGGCCCGGGCGGCCTGGACGGCCGCGTCGGTCTCAGGCAGTTCGGGGATGACTAGCTGCTCCCGGGTCAGCGCGGCGGGGCCGGTGGCGCCCTGGGACCAGGCGAAGACGCCAGGGCGCTCGGCCACACAGCGGCCGCACAGGATGCACCGGCCCTGGTCGACGCGCACGGTGCCGCCGGTGACCGTGATGGCGCCGGTAGGACACAGATCTGTAAGGTCAGCGGGGCTGCCGGGATCGGCGGTGCCGTGGGGACGGGCGGGCCCGCGCCAGGCGTCGGCGTACGGGTCTGGCTTGGCGGGCCAGCGGGTGGTGACCACGCCGTCGCGCAGGCCGCGCAGCACCCAGATGCTCACAGCGCCACCCCCGCGACGGACAGGCCGAAGCTGGCTTCGATGAACGGGAAGTCGGTCAGGATGTCGCCGGTGAAGACGTCGTGCATCAGTACCAGGTTGTGGAACGACGCCGAGCGGGGCTGGCAGTGGACCACCCGGCCGCCGGCTAGGGCGACGTCGTAGAGCACCTCGCCCTGCGGCGCCTCGGCCCAGCCGAGCGCCCGCCCCGCAGCGGGCTCGCAGTGGACCCGGAGCTGGTCGCCGGTTCGTTCGGCCAGTTCGCCGGCGGCTCGCTGGATCAGGCCGAAGGACTGGTCCACCTCCTCCCACCTGACCCGCAGCCGGATCAGGGCGTCGCCAGCCTCGTGCGCCCGGGCGGGCGGCACCGCCAGGTCCGGGTAGCCGTCATACGGGCGGGTCAGCCGGTTGTCGTCGGCGAACCCGGCCGCCTTGCCGATCGGGCCCAGCGCCCCGTGGGTGCGGGCCCGCGCCGGGGTCAGCGGGCCAGTACCGCGCAGCCGGTCCAGGAACGAGGACGTGGCCATCAGCGCCTCGGCGTCGGCAGTGACGGCCCTCCGCAGTTTGTCCGCCTCGGCGAGGACCTGACCCGGTGCCAGCCACGGCAGCGCGCTGACCCCGCCCGGCACCACCACTCCGCGGCCGAAGCGGCTGCCGCACAGCCGGCTGACCAGCCGCATGACTCTCTCCTTGTGCAGCGCCAGCCGGGCGGTGGCCACGGCCAGGCCGGCCGCGTCGGCCAGCCGGACCGCCACGTCGATGTGGTTGGCGATCCGCTCCAGTTCGGCGTGCAGCACCCGGATCAGGGCCGCGGCCGGCGGCGGGACGCAGCCGGCTATCCCCTCGACCGCGTGGCAGAAGGCCAGCGCGTGGGCGACGGAGGCGATGCCCTCGGTTCGTTCGGCCAGCAGGACGGCGTCAGGTGGCCTCATCCCGGTGAACCGGCGCGCCACTCCGCGGTGCTTGTAGAACACCCGCATGTTCAGGTGCGGGATGGCCTCGCCCGGCGTCTCGACCAGGTACTCGATGGACTCCAGGACGCCGGAGCGGACCGGGCCGTGCGGGATCGTGAACAGTCCGTAGCCCTCCACGTGCCGGGGCAGCGGGTCACCCGGGCGGATTAGCGGCGCAAGCCGGGGATGGCCCTCGGGGATCAGGCCGAGCTGGTCGTGGATCACACGCTCATACCAGAAGGCGGCGCCGACCCGGGGGGTGAGCGCGGGATAGCGTGTCTCGCCGGGCGGCAGTGTCACCTCCAGCGTGTCGATGTCCCCACCCGCCTCCCCTTCCCCCTTCACTGCGACGTGCGCGGACAGCGTGACCGGGTCGTGATCGGCGATCCGGGTGGCGAACAGGCCGGCGAACCGGTCGCCCGCGGCCACCCGCGCCTCCAGGTCCTTCCACAACGCATGAACGTCGGCCTCGGTCGTCGTCATCGCACCGCTCCCAGCTGGGTCACGGCCCTCGAGATCAGGTCGGTGAGTTCGCCCGGCGGGTGCAGGCCCAAGATGAACAGGGCCGCCACGCCGGCCACCGCCGGAACCACCAGCCAGGCGGACGGCTCCCCGCGGTCCGCGGGGCCGGCCGCCGCGGCGGATAGAGACCGCGGGGCCGGGGTGAACAGAATCCGGGTAGACGCGGTGGTCAGCCCGAAGAAGGCCACGGTGACCAGCACCACGAGCACCGCTGCGGCAGCGGCGTGGCCTGCGGCCAGGCCGCCGTAGACGATCTGGAACTCGCTACGGAAGATCCCTGAGGGCGGCATGGCCGACAGCGCGAAGATCGCGAGCAGGAACAGCGGGCCGCTCCACGGCAGCAGGTCAAGGGCGCCGCGCATGGTCGAGATCTCCTTGGTGCCATACTTCACGGTGAACACGCCCGCGCCCATGAACGCGTTGCCCTTGGCCGCGGCGTGCGCCAGCACGTGCAGCATCACCCCGGCCAGCGCCACCGGCGCGCCGAAGCTCACCCCGACGGCCAGGATGCCCATGTGCTCCACGCTGGAGTAAGCCAGCAGCCGCTTGACGTCCCGCTGGCCGAACACGTACAGCGCCGCCAGCAGCAGCGAGGCCACCCCGAACGCCAGCAGCGCGTCCCGCGGGAAGCCGCTGCCCAGCGCCGCCGCGGTGAACTGGTAGAAGCGCAGGATCGCGTAGAAGCTGACCGCCAGCAGCGACGCGGACAACAGCGCGGACACCGGCGTGGGCGCCTCGGAATGCGCGTCCGGCAGCCAGGTGTGCACCGGGAAGAAGCCGACCTTGGTGCCGTAGCCGAGCAGCGCGAGCAGGAACGCGAGCCGGACCGGGGTGGCCGCGAGGTGCGGCCCGGCCAGGATCAGCGGCTGTATGTCCAGGTTGTAGTGCTCGCCGAGGACCTGGGATCCGGCGTAGTAGGCGAACACCGTGGCGAGCAGGCCCAGGCCCAGGCCCGCGCTGGCGATCAGCACGTACTTCCAGGCCGCTTCGGCGGCCCCGTCAGTGTCCTCGATCGCGACCAGCAGGGCCGAGATGATCGTGGTTATCTCCACCGCGATCCACAGCAGGGCCAGGCTGCTCATCAGCGGCGCGGCCAGCATCGCCCAGGCGAACAGGTTCAAGCCGGCGTAGAAGCGCCGGGCGTAGTGGTCGCCGTGCCCATGGTGCCGGACGTAGCCGATCGAGTAGACGCTCACGGCGGCGTACAGGAAGGCGGTGGCGAGCAGGAAGATCGCGCTGAGCGCGTCGACCCGCAGATAGCTAAGGTAGCTGAGATCGTGATGGGCCGCGGCTGGGACGAGCGCGAGGACCAGGCCGAAGCTGGCCACGCCGCACGTTCCGGTGACGGCTGGGCCGACCTTGGCCGGCCCGGGCAGGAGAGCGCAGGCCAGGCTGGCCGCCAGCGGCACGATCAGCAGGGCGAGTATCACGCCGAGCATCGGCTTACCCCCGTAGCCTGGTCAAGTCGGCGGTGGACAGCGATTCGGCCTTCGTGTGGTGGCTGCGGATTAGCATGCCGAACACCACCACCGCCACCAGCAGGTCGAAAAGGAACGCGGTCTCCAGGATCAGCGGCAGCCCGGACGCCACTACCAGCGCGGCCAGCGAGATCGCGTTCTCCAGCGTGAAGAACCCGATGGCCTGCGAGGCGACGTCGCGGCGCACGATCATCAGGCCGAACGCGACCAGCACCATCGCGGTGGCCAGGGCCAGCGCGAGGACCGGAGCGGCGGGGCTGTGGATGCCGAGGGCGCCGGCGCAGAAGAACCCGTACGCGGCCAGCACGATCCCGGCCAGCACCGCGGAGGCCGGGCTGAGCGTCTGGCTGCCCGCCACGCCCGGTGCCTCCTCCCCCTCGTCGGGGTCGGTCCGGCTGAGCAGCCGCCGCATGACCAGCGGAACCGCGACCACCTTGAGC
>JBAUAY010001061.1:0-1957 GCA_049676235.1 Streptosporangiaceae bacterium | reverse complement strand
CAACTGGTCAAGGCGACCGGCCTGGCCCGGCCGACCGCGCACCGGATCGCGGTCGCCCTGGAGAGCCACCGGATGCTGGCCCGTGACGCGCAGGGCCGGTTCGTGCTCGGCCCGAGAATCGGCGAGCTGGCCGCCGCGGCCGGCGAGGACCGGCTGCTCGCGATAGCGCAGCCCATCTTGACCCAGCTCAGGGACATCACCGGGGAGAGCGCCCAGCTGTACCGGCCGCACGCCGACACGCGCATCTGCGTGGCGGCGGCCGAGCGGACGAGCGGGCTCCGGGACACCGTTCCGGTCGGCGCCGCGTTGCCGATGAGCGCCGGCTCGGCGGCCCAGGTCCTGCTCGCCTGGGAGGAAGGCGGGCGCATGCATCGTGGCCTGCGCGGCGCCAAGTTCACCGCGACCACGCTGGCCCAGGTCCGCAGGCGCGGCTGGGCCGCCACCGCGGCCGAGCGCGAACCCGGCGTCGCGTCGGTATCCGCCCCAGTGCGCGGGCCCGGCGGCCGAGTCCTGGCCGCGGTCTCGGTATCCGGCCCGATCGAGCGCCTTACCCGGTCGCCGGGGCGGATGCACGCGGCGGCCGTCGTGGCGGCCGGGGACAAGATCAGCACGCTACTCCGCACCGAGACGTGAGGCGGGGCCGGTAATCTGCGAGTAGCCGCGGGCTGACGCCGGACGAGACCTTGGGTCTGCCAGGCCGCGGCCCATGGCCCTTACCGGTCCTGGGCCATGATGGACATCGTCAGATTCCGACAGAACCCGCCGAACCGGAGAAACGGATGCGAGGTCGCGCATGAAGGCAGCTGTCGTCAAGGAGACCTCGCCGGGCGAGCACCGCGTGGCCCTGGTGCCGGAGGCGATCAACAGGCTACGTCCGGCCGGGATCGACGTGCTGGTGGAGAGCGGGGCGGGCGACGGCGCCTGGCTGCCCGACGCGGCCTACGCCGACGCGGGCGCGTCGATCGTCAGCGCCACCGAGATCTACCGGACCGCCGACGTGATCCTGACGGTCACCAGGCCCTCGGCCGCGGCGGTGAACGAGCTCAGGGCGGGCCAGGCGGTCATCGGCATGCTCGCCCCGCTGGCCGACCCCGAGCTGGCCGCCGCACTAGCCGCCCGGGGAGTGACCGCGATCAGCCTGGACGGGCTGCCCCGCACGCTGTCCCGTACCCAGCCGATGGACGCCCTCAGCTCCCAGTCGAACGTGGCCGGCTACAAGGCGGCCCTGGTCGCCGCCGCCGAGTTCGGCCGGTTCTTCCCGATGCTGATCACCGCGGCGGGCACCGCCAGGCCCGCCAAGGTGCTCGTGCTCGGCACCGGAGTGGCCGGCTTGCAGGCGATCGGCACCGCGAGACGGCTCGGCGCGGTGGTCAGCGGCTACGACGTGCGGCCCGCGTCGAAGACGGAGGTCGAGTCGCTCGGGGCCACGTTCGTCGAGCTGACCTCGGTCGGATCCGCGGCAGGCCAGGGCGGCTACGCCCGGGAGCTGACCGCAGAAGAGCGCCAGGCCCAGCAGGAGGAGCTGACCGGCCACATCGCCCGGCACGACGTGGTCATCACCACCGCACAGGTGCCGGGACGCAGGCCGCCGCTGCTGGTGACCGAGGACGCCATCAAGGCGATGGCCCCGGGCTCGGTCATCGTGGACATGGGCGCCAGCGCGCTGGGCGGCAACGTGACGGGCTCGCGGCCCGGCGAGACGGTCGTCACCGGTAACGGGATCACGATCGTGGGTGCCGAAAACCTGGCCGCCACCGTGCCGACCGCTGCCTCGAACGCCTACTCGCGGAACATCTCGGCGATGCTCTTGCACCTGACCAAGAACGGAGAGCTGGCCATCGACACCAGCGACGAAATCCAGGCTGGCGTGGTGATCGTGCACGACGGCAAGGTCGTGCAGGACGGCGTGGCCAGCCTGCTCATACCAGCCGAAGGAGGCCCCGGTGTCGACGACCCT
>JBAUAY010001060.1:0-2111 GCA_049676235.1 Streptosporangiaceae bacterium | reverse complement strand
TTAAAGCTGGTCATGCAAACTCGATTCCGCCGCCCGCTCCACCCTCGCTCCACCGTGACGTCCCGCGAATGCGCCACCACGCAGGGCAGTGAGGTGGAGGACCGCGGCGGTGCGCCGGCTGAGCTAGCGGCAAGATTCAGCGCGGCTACCAGAACCCAGCCTCACGAGCCTTCCCGATCAGCTGGGGCTATAAGGTCTCACTCTTCTGCCTGTTGAGGGCGTTGCATATGCACGCGTTTATGCACAGGTGTGCATAAACTTCCATGTTCAGCCAGCACGCTTAACCTCGCAGCAGCAATTACCGTGCAACCTTTTCATGTAGACGAATAGAGCCAGATCGCCGAATACGCGCTCTGGCGGGCAGCATGCTGGTAGCTGCGCCTAGCACACCGATCATCCAGTTCTGCGGGTATTTGGGACGGGCGATCTGACCTGATTCCGCGCTATTCACGGAATCGGGTCAGACAGTCTGAATGCTGGTTCTTATTGGCCGTTGCTCATGTCGGTTCCGAGTCTTCGATGGCCGACCGGGGTGGCTTGAGGAGTGCTGTTCTTGGACAGGAGGTTCCGGCAGGCGGTGGCGGCGAACGCGGGGATGGTGGTTGGCGCGCGAGGGGCGGCGGCCGCGGCGAGCACCGCGGCGGTGGCCAGCGGCCAGGCCGGCTTGTGGCTGGCAGGCTGGCCGAGGTAATGGGTTGTTTCGCATTCCGGCCCGGTGCGTGTCTGGGTTTCGGCCAGTGGATGCCCAAGATCTGAGGCCGTGCTGGGCGCGGGACGGCAGGACGTCGCGTGGCCCGGAGTGCGGGCACCAGCATGCGGTCGCTGGGCCGTCTCGGTGAGAGGTGAGAGGCTGGGCCGCCTACCCGCAGACTTTCCGCCGGGCAGTCTTGTGACCCGCTTGTAGCCCGATCAGGGTTCCTCGCGAGTGTTCCCTTGTCAAATTCCGGGGCGGTCGATCAGCTCGATGCCGATGCTCACCACCAATGTCACCACCCTGCTCAAAGATCGTGGCGGGTAACAACCTCAGGGGCCGCTACCTGGCGCGGGTTCGGCGGGTGTTAGACAGAAGGCGTCACGAACGTGGAGACGTGCCGCAACGGCGGGCAGCTACAAGGCCGCGATTGCCTAATTAACGGGAAGATCCGGTGCGTGACGAGTGGCTGGCGCCGACGACGCGCCGCGCTCTCCGGCACCCGACTGGATGCGGTTGACTGACCTGCATCAACACCGAAGCGCTGGTCTCTCTGTCCGGCCAAGCAATGGCCAGCGCCCGGTCGGCCCAGGGATGTGTGACTAGCCAGCAGCCAGCTGCCGAGAAAGGAGGGCAATACCCATGGAGAACGCCGTGGATGCATTCGCCGCCGGGAGCAGCGGGCAGATCGTGGTCGCCGGCGCGGGCTACGCCGGGCTGCACGTCGCCTTGCGCCTGACGGCCAAGCTGCGCAACCACCCCGTGGTGGAGCTGACCCTGGTCGACCGGCACGACTACCACCAGGCGATCACCGAGCTGCCCCGGGTCGCCGGCGGCACCCGCGCCGCTGACGCGGTACGCATCCCGCTCCAGGACATGCTGGCCACGCGGGTCCGCTTCGTCCAGGCCGAGATCAGCGGCTTCGACCTGGCCGGCCGGCGGCTGCTAACCAGGGCCGGGCCGATCGGCTGGAGACGGCTGGTGCTGGCGCTCGGCAGCCGGCCCAACGACTTCGACATCCCCGGCCTGGCCCAGCGCACGCTGTCGCTGTACTCGGCCGGCGACGCCGAACGAGTGTGGGCGGCGGTCAGCAACGCGCTCACGACTGCCGCGGCCGCCGCCGACCCCGAGCGGCAGCGTCGCCTGGCGACCGTGGTGGTCGGCGGCGGCGGCGCGACCGGAGTCGAGCTGGCCGGCGAGCTGGCCGAGATCCTGCCCAAGGTGGCCAGCCGCCTCGGCCTGGCGCCCGACCGGCCCGCCGTATGCCTTGTCGAGGCGGGCTCCGCCATCCTGGCGGGCTCCTCACCGCAGCTGATCGACAAGGCCGCCAGGATCCTTTCTGACCTGGGGGTCCAGGTCCGCACCAACGCGATGGTCGCGGCCGCGACCGAGGAGGGCTTCCGGCTCACCGACGGCCAGC
>JBAUAY010001059.1:0-7288 GCA_049676235.1 Streptosporangiaceae bacterium | reverse complement strand
GGGCCGGCCCGCTGAGCCACAACGAGGCGCACTCGCGCCGGGTCGCGGACCTCACGGTGTACCTCAGGCAGCATCACGCCGAGCGCGATCTGGCTGAGCTCGGCGCGATCGTGGCCGACAGCGGCGCCACGTGGTGAGCCAGCCGGGTCAGCGGGTGCTACAGGGCCAAGGAGTCCGGGTCGCGCCGAACCGCATCGACCTGCCCGGCACCCCGGAGGAGGCCTGGGAATCATGGCTGGAGCTGCGGCACCTGCCGGCCGCCAACCCGCAGGACTGGCGCAGCGTGGTGATCGTCGCCGCTCACCCGGACGACGAGGTGCTCGGCGCCGGGGGGACAATGGCCCTGCTAGCCGCCGGGGGCGCGCGACTGCGGCTGATCGCGGTCACCGACGGCGAGGCGTCGCACCCCGGCGTTGCCCCAGAGGCCATCGGGCTGACGCGGATCGCGGAGTCGGCGAAGGCGCTGGCCGTGCTGGGCCTGCCGGACATCGAAGTGATAAGGCTGCGGTTCCCCGACACCGGCCTGACCGCCTGCGAGAACGAGCTGACCGCCCGGCTGGGCGAGGTGTGCGCCGGGTTCGGGGTCTGCCTGGCGCCCTGGGAAGAGGACGCCCACGCCGACCACGAGGCCGCAGGCCGCGCGGCGCGGCGAGCGGGCCGGCGCGCAAGCCAGGAGATGCTGAGCTACCCGATCTGGATGTGGCACTGGGCGAAACCCGCAGACCAGAGGGTTCCCTGGCCGCGAGCCTGCCAGGTTCCGCTGCCGCCCGAGGTCGCGGCCAGGAAGCGTTCGGCCATCGGCGCGTTCGCCAGCCAGCTCACCGACCGCGAGGACGCCGGGCCGGTGCTTCCGCCAGGCACCGTGGCGCACTTCACCCGAGAGCAGGAGGTGCTGCTGCGGTGACGGCTCCGGTGACCCTGCCGGCAGGCTACTTCGACGCCATGTACGCCAGCGCCGCAGATCCGTGGGGCTTCGAGGACCGCTGGTACGAACAGCGCAAGTACGCGATCAGCCTGGCCCAGCTCCCGGCCGCCCGGTACCGCCGGGCCTTCGAGCCCGGGTGCTCCGTCGGCGTGCTCACCGAGATGCTCGCCCGGCGCTGCGACGCGCTCCTGGCGTACGACGTCGCCGAGGCCGCGGTCCGCGCCGCCGCCGGGCGCACCCGCGACCTGCCGCACGTCCGGGTCGAGCAGCGCGATATCGCCGGGCACTGGCCGTCCGGCCGCTTCGACCTCATCGTGTTCTCGGAGATCTTGTACTACTTCGGGGACCACGACCTCGAGCAGGTCGTGAAGAACGCGGCGGCCGCGCTCGAGCCAGAGGGCACGTTGCTCGCCGTGCACTGGCGGCACCCCGTAACCGACTACCCCCGGTCCGGCGACGACGCCCATCGCGTGCTCATGAGCCAACCCGGGCTGGCCCGACTCGTCCGGCACATCGAGCCCGACTTCCTGGCCGAGGTGTACGTGCGTACCGAAGGGACGCCGGTTTCTGTGGCCCGGGCGACAGGGCTGGTGTGAAGCGAACGGCCACCATCGAGGCGGCAGGTGTCGTCGTGCCGGCGCACAACGAGGAAGGGCTGCTGCCCGCCTGTCTGGTGGCGCTGCGGCGGGCCGTCAACGCCGTCGGCATCCCCGTACAGGTCCTCGTGGTCGCCGATACCTGTACGGATCAAACGGCGGTCACCGCGCAGGCCTGCGGAGTCAAGGTGACCAGCATCCGCGCCCGCAACGTCGGCGTGGCCCGGGCGGCAGGCATGACCGAACTGCTCCGACTGACGGCTGGTCGCGACCCGGCCGCGGTCTGGCTGGCCACCACCGACGCCGACACCGTGGTGCCGCCCGGCTGGCTGCGGCGCCAGCTCAGCTACGCCGGCCGCGGCTGGGATGTCGTCCTCGGGACGGTCGAAGTGACCGACTGGGACGAGCATCCGCCGCATGTGTCGGCCGCATTCGATGCGCTGTATGGGTCCGGCACCGGCCCGCATCCGCATGTGCACGGCGCTAACCTCGGCATCCGAGCGTCGGCCTACCTCGCGGCGGGCGGGTTCAGGCCGCTGCGCACGGCCGAGGACCACGCCCTGCTCGCCGCCGCGACCGAGGCGGGCTGTCCGGTCGTGCAGGCCAGCGACCTCACCGTCCAGACGTCGGGCCGCCGCCAGGCGCGGGCGCCGAGCGGGTTCAGCCACCTGCTGCGGACGCTGGCCCCACTGCCGAACGCGCCTGCCGGGTCATGATCCGGTCAGGTCACGCGGTGCCGTCACGGGTCAGCCGCGTGGCCTGAAGTGCCAGGTAGCGGCGTTCGGGCAGGCTGGTCGCACGCCGCGCCGCGTCGAGGTAGTCGGCGGCCGCCGCGTCGGTGTCGCCGGCCAGCTCTTGCATGTGCGCCCGGGCGGCCAGCAGCCGGTGATGCTGGGCCATCCGCTTCTCCGACGTCAGCGTCGCGATGACCTCTAGCCCTGCGTCCGGCCCGTGCACCATGGCCACGGCCACCGCGCGGTTGAGCGCGGTGAACGGGTTCGGCGCCGTGCGCTCCAGCAGGTCGTAGAGCCCGAGGATCTGCGGCCAGTCGGTACCGGCCATGGTCTTGGCCTCGTCGTGCACGGCAGCGATGGCCGCCTGCAGCTGGTATGGGCCGACCTCGCCGTGGGGTAGCGCGGCGCTGATGAGCGCGATTCCCTCGGCGATCTGCGCCTGATCCCACTTCTGCCGGTCCTGTTCGGCCAGCGGTACCAGGGACCCGTCGGACCGCGTGCGGGCCGGCCGCCGTGCGTCGGTCAGCAGCATCAGCGCCAGCAGGCCGGTGACCTCGCCGTCGTCCGGCAGCAGCCAGTGCAGCCAGCGGGTGAGCCGGATCGCCTCCTGCG
The DNA here is from genome assembly GCA_049676235.1 of Streptosporangiaceae bacterium. Taxonomy (GTDB): domain Bacteria; phylum Actinomycetota; class Actinomycetes; order Streptosporangiales; family Streptosporangiaceae; genus Palsa-504. The sequence goes on along the minus strand of JBAUAY010001059.1, from coordinate 4,421 downwards.
CCAGCGCGGGCACGGTCAGCGCGTCCCCGTCGGTGGCCGTGTAACCCTCGTTGAAGATCAGGTAGAGCACGTGCAGCACGGCGCGCAGCCGTTCGGTCCGCTCCGCGTCGGCCGGCAGGCTGAAGTCGAACCCGGAATCCCCGATGGTCTGCTTGGCGCGGCTGATGCGCTGCGCCATCGTCGACTCGGGGACCCCGAACGCCGCGGCGATCTGCGCGGTGGACAGGCCGCCGACCGCGCGCAGCGTCAGCGCTATCTGGCTGGGCGAGGACAGGTCCGGATGGCAGCAGCCGAAAAGCAAGGCCAGCGAGTCGTCGCTGTCGGCGGGTTCGGCATCGGCCGGGGGACCGAGCAGTTCGGACTGCGGGGTGGCGATCGCGATGAGTTCCTCGCGCGTCCGCCGTGACTGCTCGCTGCGGACTTGGTCCGCCAGCCGGCGCGAGGCGACCGTGATCAGCCAGCCGCGCGGGTTCTCCGGCCGCCCGCCGGACGGCCACTGCAGCGCGGCGGCCAGCAGAGCCTCCTGGCTGGCGTCCTCACACAAGTGGAACTGCCCGTACCGGCGCACCAGCGCGGCGAGGACCTGCGGCGCCAGTTCGCGCAGCAGGTCCTCAATGTCGCCTTGGCCCGCGCTCACAGGTCCGGCTTGGCCTCGTGCATGATCGGCCAGAACTCTACCGGCTCCACGTCCGCCCAGGGCATGTCCGCCGCGATCTGCAGCGCGCGCTCCTCGCTTTCGCAGTCGAGCAGGTAGAAGCTGGCGATGTACTCCTTGGTCTCCAGGTACGGGCCGTCGGTCACGGCGGGCTGGCCGTTCTCCCGGCGCACCAGCTTGGCCTGAACCTCGTCGGCCAGGCCGTAGGCGCCGATGAGCTCGCCGGTGGCCTGGTACTTACGGTTGAACGCGTCCTGCTTGGCGATGGCCGCCGACCACTCCTCAGCCGGGATCGAGGCCCACTTCTCCTGGTTTCCGTAGATCAGCATCAAGTACTTCACCGGTGTTTCCTCCACGTTCCGCGCGCCTCGTCGGCGCGCTCTCACCACCCGGTCGGAGCGGCCGGGGAGTCCTCGACATCGCCCGGATCATTATCCGCGAAACGTTGGTAGCCGTGACGGTTCAGGTTCGCGATGATTATCGGGTGACAGCAGGATCGAGATGACCGGCGAGGAGCCGGCCGGGGTTGCCTTTCCTGTCTCAGCCGACGGGCGCAGGAGCACCTCGGCCCTGGGCCGGGCGCTGGTTGCCGACGCCCTAGGCGGGGTCGACCCAGCCGGGGCGCTGGACGCCGGGCGGGAGACGAACTGGCGTACGGGTTACCTGGCGCATTTCCGCAGGCTGATCGAAGCGGGGCTGATATCGAAGCAGGCCGCGGTATCGGTGGCCAGCGACGGGCTGGCATCGCTGCACCGGCGGATGCGTTTCGTCGAGCCTGGTGGTGCGGAGACCGGACTGGATGCGCTGGTCGCGGTGCCTGCGCGGTGCGTGTTGAGCGCGGTCACGGTAGCGGGTACCGGGCTGGCGGACAGCGAGTTGTCGCTGCCCTACCGGGGCGAGCGGCTGCGCGGTAGCGCCTTGCTGCGCAGGCTGGAGGCGTGGGTCACGGCAGGTGTCATCGAGCCGTCATGCGCAATCGCCGTTCAGGCCGTTGCCGCGAACCCGGACTGGCTGGCCCTGCCCGGCCGCACGGTCGTGGCGCTCGGGGCGGGCGCCGAAGTGGGCCCGCTACCGGTCCTGCTGAGCTGGGGCGCCCGGGTGATCGGGGTGGACTTGCCCCGTCCGGTCATCTGGCAGCGGGTTCTGGAAACGGCGCGGCGCAGCGGGGGGACACTGCTCGTCCCGGTAGCTCAGGACGAGCCGGGCCGGCGCCTGCCCGGGGCCGGCGACGAGGATCTCGCGCAGCGGGCAGGCGTGAACCTAGCCGGCGACGTGTCGGCTGTCGCCGACTGGCTGGCCGACATCGAGGGCCCACTGGTACTCGGCAACTACGTCTACGCGGACGGCGCGGCCAATGTCCGCGTCGCCAGCGCCGTCGACGCGCTGACCGTGCGCTTGCAGGCCGAGCACCGCGATGTCGCGCTCGCGTTCCTCGCGACGCCCACCGACGTGTTCGCCGTCCCGGCCGACGCGGTCGCCCAGTCCGCCCGCGCCTACACGACCCGGTCCCGCGCGGCGAAGCTCGGCGGCTGGTCGCTGCGGGCGCTGTCCGGCGGGCGGTTGCTCCGCCCCGCCTATCCGCCGGGTGCTGATCCCGGCATCTGCGATGGCCTGGTACCCCAGCAGGGGCCGAACTACGTCCTGGCCAAGCGCGTGCAGCGCTGGCGGGCCACGGTGGCCCGTGACGGCGGTAGGACCGTGTCCATGAACGTCGCCCCGCCGACCCGTACCCGGTCGGTCACCAAGAACCGGGCGCTGGCTGCGGCGTACGCGGGCGCGCACCGGTTCGGTCTTGAGGTCTTCGAGCCCGCCACCACCAGGACGCTCATGGCGGCATTGCTCGTCCATGACCTGCACACCGGCGGCGGACCTGAGCAGGCGCATCCCTGGCAGGACGAGGCCCGCGCGGCCGCCCACGGCGGGATGTGGCGCGTCCCTTACGCTCCCCGCACCGCGCTGGGGCTCGCGGCGCTGCTCGGCTATACCGCGGCCAGGAACCAGGCGCGGGGAAGCGGTTCGTTACCCGATCAGCGGCAGCCGCGTGTCTGCGTGCTCCGCGCGGCCCGCGGCGGCCAGCACCCAGGCGAGGTCATCGGCTAGATCGGCGGGGCGCCGGCCTAGGGTGCGCCGCGCCAGCAGGTCGTCGAGAATCAACGCGGTCAGCGCGAGTCCGGCGGGCGAGGCGATGGGGTCCCGGCCCAGCGCCAGAGTCAGGTCCAAGCCGTGCACTACAGCCTCCACGACCCGGCTCGCCACGAACTGATCTACCTGCATGGGCGCGAAATACCCTGGTCCGACCGTGTCGGCGGGCACCGCCCGGCATTCCTCGGTCGTCTTGGCGAATGTCTCGGCCAAAACATCGGGCATGTCCGCGGGTGTCTTGCCCTGAACCATGGTGTAGGCGTACTCGTAGACGACAGGGCCGGTTTCGGACCGAGGGTTGATGAAGAAGCTGGTCTGGTCGCGGGCAGGCTGCAGGTCGCCGCGCCCTTCGATCAGCATCCGGGTCAGGCCGATCGAGATGTCGAAGTGCCCGGCCAGCTCGAACACCGTCCAGTGGGGCAGGTCCGGGTCAACCGGAACCAGTTGCGTCCGCGTTGCCCACTCCTGATCCGTCAGCCCGCGGAAGGCTGCCTCGAGCCGTGACAGCTCCCCGGCCAGCGTGTCGATCGTGGTTTCATACGAACCCATGTCCACCTTGTATCACCGGACGGGGCTTATGTCAGGACCCGGCTTCCGGCTAAAGCTTGCTGCGGATGGCGATCTGGTAGAGGTCAGGGAGCCTCTGCTCGGCCGCGCGGGCGGCGACCCGTACGCCGATCCACGCCAGCGCGATACCGTACCCGGCAGCGCACAGCACGAGCACCGGCATCCGGACCACTGCCGGATCCGAGCCAGTGAGTACGGCACCGAGTACGACCGGGATGACCGCCACCACCGTGCCGAAGAGGCTGCCGAAGGTGCCCGCGAGCCTAGAGCCCATGTATCCGTCGGCGGGCCTGGGGGTGGGGCTGCCGACCCGCTTCTCTACCGGGTAGGGCATGGTGACGGTGAAGACGCTGCCCAGGGCCAGGGCCGCGCCGATTCCGGCGAGATCCACCGCCATACCCAGGAACCCGTCCACCGGATGCTTGGCCACGGCCGCGAGGCCGAAGGAAATCAGCGTGAGCAGCGGCACCGCGATCAGGCCGAGCGCGATGTTCTGGCCGGAGAAATAGGCGCGCAGGGCCCGGCGTCCGGTCAGCGACATCGCCTCAAGGCCAAAGCTTGGTCCGCTCGTCCCGATCGAATCGGAGTGCAGGACGGCGATGAGAGCGGCCCCGAGGGCCGCGCTGCCGAGCAATCCGCCGAGATACTTCGGGGTCAGGATGGTGCTGACGGTCACGGCGATCATGACGACCCCGGTGATGCACCAGTAGATGATCGAGCTGGGTTCGCGGCGCTGATAGATCCAGAACCGGGCGGCCACCGTGCCGCGCAGGCCGTACCGGCCGAACGGCAGCGTCGCACCGCGCACCGCCGATGACTGCGTGCTGGTATCGACCGTCACGAGGCCGCGGCTGAGGGATCCGATCCACAACCGGCCGAGCACGACGGTGACGGCGGCGAGCAGCGCCAGTCGCAGCAACGCGGTGCCGGGGCGCCCATTCGAGGCGTCCTGGATCGCGTGCGCGGCCAGGCCCGGCGGAATCCAGCGCATCCACACGTCGACCCCGGCGAAGCTCGCCGGCGTCAGCTTGCCCTCGGCGGTCAGCTTCGGCACCAC
>JBAUAY010001058.1:0-3525 GCA_049676235.1 Streptosporangiaceae bacterium | reverse complement strand
CTGCAGGGCTGGCGCCCCGGCCTGGGCCAGCCGCTGGCCGGCCTCGTGGTGCAGGGCCCGGCGCACGCTGCCGGCCAGGTCCTTATAGATGGCATCACGGATCAGCTCATGCCGGAACCGCAGCCGTGCGCCGTCGTCTTCGACCACCTGGGCCCTGATGGCCTCCGCCAGCACGACGGACAGGTCCACGGCGGAACGGCCGGTGACCGTGGCCAGGTCGGTGAGCGAGAACCCGGATCCCGGGATGGCGGCGGACCGCAACGCCGCCAGCGTGGGCTCGGGCAGGAAGCTAAGCCGGCGCAAGATGGTCAGCCGCAGCGTCGGCGGCAGCACCGTCTCTGCCACCTCCGCCCGCCCGCGGTCGTGATCGCCCCCTCCTGGGCCAGCGCCCCGAGCAGTTCGGTGACGAACAGCGGGTTACCCGCCGCCCCCGCCACCTCGGCGAGCAGCCGCGGGCCCGGCTCGGCCGCGACCGCTTGGGCCACCATGCCGGTCACCGCCTCCCCCGTGAGAGCGCGCAGGACCAGATGCCGGGCGCCGGCAGCCTCCAGCGCCCCGGCCAGCCCATCCAGCTCGGCGGCGCGCGGGGAGGGCCGCAAGCACCCGATGACGCCCACCGGAAGATCGGTGAGACGGCGGGCCAGGGCACCCAGCGTCAGCAGGCTGGACGGGTCGGCCCACTGCAGGTCATCCAAGCCGATCACCACGGGCCCGGCCAGCGCCAGCTCCTCCACCAGGTCGGTGAAGGCATCTACCGCGCGGAACCGCAGGCCTGGGTCGCTGGTCACCGTGATCGGACCCTGCTCCCCGGCGGCCGGCAGCCCGGCGATGGCCGCCCGCCGCGGATCCGGCGCTGACCGTGTGCACCCGAAGGCGGCGGCCAGCACACCGAACGGCCGGGTCCGCTCGAGCTCTTCGGCCCGGCCCGCGGCCACCTGCATGCCGCGGCCCCGCGCATCCTCCAAGGCCTGCGCGAGCAGGCGCGTCTTGCCGATCCCGGCCTCGCCCTCGACCAGCACGATCGCTGGCCCGCCAGCAGCGACGCGGCCCAGGGCCTCGCCCAGGGCCTGAATCTCAGCCTCACGCCCGCAGATCCGCAGGACCGGGGCCACCGCGCCCATGACCGGATGGTACTGCGGTCCCGGCGAGCTTGCCCGGGCAGCCAGCCGCGGCATGGTCATGGCCCGGGACGTGCACCCTCGCCGGGCTCTGCGGTCACCTGATACAGCGCCCGCAGCAGCCCCAGCCAGCCGGTGAAGCCGATTTCCTGCCCCGCGCGGGGCCCGGGATCCTGCCCGGGAGCGCCGACGACCCGAAGACGGCCAGCCGGAGGCTCGGCCCTGTCCGGACGATACGGATCTCCACACCCCCGTCGTCCCGGGCCCGGTGGCCGGCAACATCAGCCAGCTAGCCGATGCCCGTTCGGGCATGACATCGGCCAGCTGGCCGATGTCATGACCCGGCGGACAAGGGACTGTAGTCCTGATGCGATGGGCGTGGTCCCTAACCGGGGGCGGACCACGCCCATCGCCATCTCCACGAGAAGGTCCCGCGGATCACCGGATCAAGCTGTCGGCACGGCCGGTCGGCCCGGTCGGGAAATACCATCGTCGGCCGCGCATACCAGCCATGTGGCCGATGATCCGGGAACCGGGATCGGCTCATCATGGAACCGAAAACAGACCCAGGACGTCGGCGCCGGCGAGGGACACGACGCGGCCGATCCGGGCCGCACAACGGCTGCTGGTCCGCTGCGCTGGGTTTCTTCGCCTGATCCGGGGCTGTCTGCGGTCGGCGGTGATTAGCCTGGTCTGGCTATGAGATTGTCAGCATGAGGAGGGATTGTGCCGCTCACCACGCGCACTGTGGTCTATGCCGACCATGACGCTTCGCTGACCGGCGAGCTGTACTGGGATATCGACAGCTTGCCGCGTCCGGGCATCTTGCTGATCCACGGCGGCGGAGGCCTCGACGATCATGCCCGCGGGCAGGCCAGCCGGTACGCGGCCCTTGGTTACGTCGTCTTCGCCTGTGACATGCTCGGTGACGGGGTTGCGGGCGACCGTGAGCGGGTGATCGGTTCCCTTACCGCGATGCGCGACGATCCCGGGCTGCTGGCCGGGCGGGCCCGAGCCGGGCTGGCCGAGCTCGCCGGCTGCGGGCTTGCCCGGGAGCCCTTCGCCGCGGTTGGTTTCTGCTTTGGCGGGCTGGCCGCGCTGACCCTGGCCAGGTCCGGCGCCGGGCTGGCCGCCGCCGTCAGCATCCATGGCAGCCTTGTCACCACCCGCCCGGCCGAGCCGGGCGCGGTCAAGGCCCGGGTGCTGGCCTGCCATGGTGCTCTGGATCCGCACGTGCCGATGGCCGATGTCACCGGCTTTGCCGAGGAAATGGGCCGCGCTGGGGCCGACTGGCAGCTGATCATCTACGGCGGAGCGATGCACGGCTTCTCCCACCAGCACGCCGTGCCAGGCGCGGTCCCCGGCGTCGCCTACCACCGGCTCGCCGACGAGCGCTCCTTCGCCGCCACCCGGGCTTTCCTCGCCGAAGCGCTCACCTGACCCCGGCGGCGCCGCAGCGGCCGGTCGACCACGTGAGCGTCTATCATCCATTTCCGTGCGCTCCACACCACGACGATGACCACCAAATTGCCGTCAGCGGCCCCGTTCGCCCGCCCGTTCGGCCGCTTCGTCGCCGGCCCGGCGGAGCCTCGTCCGGGTCAGCATCAAGGCGCGGGGGATGGCTGCGGCGGCCATGTCCGGCGGGATTCCTCCACCGGGCTCATCAGGCCGACGTCGTTGCCGTCGGGGTCGGCCACGATCGCATACCGGGCGCCCCAGAAGGCGTCAAACGGCGGCTGCCGCCCCCGGTAGCCCGTCGCTATCAACTCGGCGTACCGGTCATCGACCGCCGCCCGGCTGGCCAGCATGAACCCGAGGACCACCTGGGCGCTGGCCGGGTCGGCTCGCCAGCCGGCATGCCACAGCCGGGCCGACTCGGCCGTGTCCAGCTCCAGGCTGAAACCGCCTGGCATCTTCAGCTGCACGTGGTCGCCAGCTGCCTTCCCGGGGATGGCGATCCCGAGCCGCTGGTAGAAGTCCAGGCTGGCCGCCATGTCCCGGACGATCACGTTGAGCATGTGCAGGTCTGCCGGGTTATCGCTGCTCACGTCGGCAGTCTGCCAGATAACAGGGCGTGGGGACAGCCGCGGTCCGCGTGCAGGGTGAGGATCTCGCACTGCTGCCAGTCCTGCCCCGGCTCGTACGTGAGCATGCCCGCAAGTCGCCCCCCGGCGGTCTCGGCGACAAAAGCCGGATGATCCATCGGGCGGGCGAGTTCTCCCAGCCGGGGTCCCCGGAGGCTGTTGTGCCGGGCCAGGAACGCCGGCCGCAACCTGGTCGGCGGCATGAGCACCGTAACGCGGCGTGTGTCAAGTCGGGCGGGTGCTCCGCCGTCTCCTCGTGCTCTGCCTAGCTTTCAAGCGGGTTGTTCCCGACAGCGTGAATCGAGCTCGGTGAGGAGACGGGC
>JBAUAY010001057.1:0-2105 GCA_049676235.1 Streptosporangiaceae bacterium | reverse complement strand
CGACGAGCTGATCGGCATCCAGTACGGCCGTCACCCCGACCCCGTCAACTGGATCCACAAAGTCTGCTAGGAGCCTGCTGAATTAGGCCTGTTTCCCGGGCCTCTTGGTGAGCCTCCCGGTTCGCGGCAGGCCGCCCATCCTGGTTGCGGCCTGGGGTTATATCGCGGTCCCGCGCGTGTTCCGGCTTTCATCTGCCGGCCCGGGGCCGCGGCCGCCTGGGCTGGTCCTGGCCGTCTGGCCGGGTGCCAGCCGGCTTTGTCAGGTGGCCAGCACCCAGCCGCCGTCGCGGCGGGTCAGGCCCTTGCCGAGCAGGTTCCGCAGGTTGACCGCGGCGGTGCGGCGCTTGAGCCAGGCGTGGTTCCTGGCCACCCCGCGGTAGCGGAGCTTGACCCGGCGGCCCCGGAAGGTGGCGACCTGCGCGACGGCGCGCTCGACGTTGGGCCGGTGCGTCATGTAGTCCTCGCGCAGGCCGGTGTCAGCGGCCCAGTCCGCGCGGGCGGCGCGCAGCAGGTCATCGCGTTCGTGCAGGACGAGCCTGCGGCCGGTCTTGCAAGTGGTGCACCGCTGGCGCAGCGGGCAGTCCCGGCAGGCCACGCCGAAGGTGGCGATCCGGGTGCGGCTGAGGGTCACGGTGTGCCCGGCCGGGCAGGTTACCGTCCCGGCCTGCTCATCGACGGCGAAATCGTCGATGGTGAACCCGCCCTCAACCGGTGACTGCAGCGGCTTGGGCTTGATCACCGCCCGGTGCCCGGCGTCGCAGATCGCGCCGCGCAGGTCCCCGGTGCCGTAGGCGGAATCGCCGTACCAGGCCAGCGCCTCCGGCTCTGCGCCGCGGTCATCGTCCTGCCCGGCAGCCGGGGATTGCCCCGCGACTTCGGGGCCGGCCTCATCCTGCCCGGCCTCGGCGGCCAGGAAGCCTTCCGCGACCGCCGGGTCGGAGTTCTCGGTCCCGCTGGCCTGGGTCAGCTGCTCATCGGTGATGATCCCGGTCTCCGGGTCCGCGGCGAGGTGGGCGCGGTACCCGTCGCGGCGGGCCTCTGGCGACTTGCGGGTGTGCCGGGCATCCGGATCGACGGTGCTGATCACACGATCCTCAGCGACCTTGCGGGCGATCCGCCACCGCCCGTCAGTGCCGTCGCTGCCCTCGGCGGGCTCGACGTCCTGCCCGGCGACCAGCGCCAGCAGCGCCAGCGCCGACGCGGCCTGCTCGTCCAGCTTCGCGTCCTTGAACGCATCCACCAGTGCGGTCGCGTCGTTGACCAGCGCCGAGACCAGCGCATCCTTGGCGGCCGGATCGTCCCAGTCGATCTTCGGCTTGCCCGGCACCGAGTAGTCGTGCCCGGTGCATACCTCAGCGATCTGCTCCGCCGCCCCGGGTACCTCCCGCGCCACCCGGCGGATCGCCGAGACCAGCTGGGTCACGGTGTCCTGCGTCGCCACGCTGTCGGCCAGGATCGTCGAATCGACGGCCCGGCGCCGCCGCCCCTTGAGGATCCCGGTCTGCTCCACCACCTTGCGGACCGCGTCATTGACCCGGTGCGGCCGCCCGGACCTCGCGATCCGCCGCCGCCAGTACACCAGCGTCGACGGGTCAAACCCCGCATCATCCAGCGCCAGCCCGCAGGCCACCTTCCACCGCACATCGAACCTCACCGCCTCAGCGGTCTCCCGGTCGGAGAAGTCGTGCAGCGTCTGCAACGTCATCACCGCGGCCATCCGGGTAGCCGGCACCGACGGGCGGCCGAACCCTGGCGGCGCGAACAGGTCAGCGTAATCACCGTCGGGAAACACCTCCGCGCGGTGCGCGGCCAGGAACGCGAACATGCTGTCCCTGGGGACCAAGTGCCCGGCCAGCGCCTCGGTGTCCAGCAGCTGACGGTCTACCCGCTCGAATCCCTGCACGAGAAGATTCTCCCAGCAACTCGAACACCCAGCCGGCAAACACACCGGAATCAGCGCACCTTTTTCAGCAGCCTCCTAGACCAGATCGCCGCTATCGCTGCCCGGGCTGGCCTTGATGAACAAGCGCTGAAGAACAGGGTGTCGTACACGGAGATCGTCAAGGCCGTCGACGCCAGCGGCGTGCCGGGCAGCCTGATCGAGT
>JBAUAY010001056.1:0-7839 GCA_049676235.1 Streptosporangiaceae bacterium | reverse complement strand
GTGGTGCCGCGCGGCCTGGGCGTGGCGGGGCGGATGCGGCAGGTGTTCCCGGCCGGCGTCGACGCCCTGCTGGACGCGGCGGTGATGGGTCCGCCGGTGCTTTCCGCGGTGCGGGACGGCGGGCAGGTCATCGCGGTGCGGCCGTTCTCGGGCGAGACCGAGCGCGGGATTACCGTGTTCCTGGTGCTGGTCTTCCAGCACCTGCACGAGGGCGACCAACTGGCCCGGCTGGCCGAGCTTGCGGCCAAGGGCGTGCTGTCGCTGCGCGTGGCGGACGTGCTGCCCGCCGCGCGGGCGGCCGAGGCACACCGCAGGTTCGAGGCGCACGGCGTGCGCGGCCGGCTGGTGCTGACCTTCTGACGGCGTAGCGAAGGGCTGGTACAGATGGCGGTCTTCGTCCTGGTGCACGGGGCCTGGGGTGGCGCGCACGGCTTCCGCCAGGTCCGCGGCCCGCTCCGGGCGGCGGGTCACGAGGTCTTCACCCCGAGCCTGACCGGCATCGGTGAGCGCGCGCACCTGACCAGCCCGCAGGTGTGCCTGACCACCCATATCACCGATGTCGTCAACACCGTCCTGTACGAGGATCTCCGCGACATCGTGCTGCTCGGCTTCTCCTACGGCGGGTTCGTGGTGACCGGGGCGCTGGAGCATATCGCCGAACGGGTCCGGCATCTTGTCTACCTGGACGCCTTCGTGCCCGATAACGGCGAGACGGTCGACGCCGCCAGCGGCATGGGTGCCGACCGCGGCGTGATCGGGCTGGGCCGCGACTGGCTGGTGCCACCGCAGGCCCGCCAGTTCGACGATCCGGCCGAGGCAGCGTGGGCCAGCGCGCGGCGCACGCCGCATCCCGTCGGCTGCTTCACCGAGCCGGTCCGGCTGGCGCGCCCGCTGGAGGATTATCCGTTCACCCGCACCTATATCAAGGCGATCGGGGAGCCAGGCCCCCAGTCCGGCGGGCCGTTCTGGACCGCAGCGAACCGGGCCAAAGTTTCGCCGGCCTGGCGTTACCGGGAAATCACCACCAGCCACATGGTGGCCAGCAACCGGCCCAAGGAACTCGCCCGCCTGCTGCTCGAGCTGACCTGAACTCTGGCCGCCGACCGGCAGGCAAGCCCGGCGGTCTGATGGCTGCGCCGGGGCGGATACCGGGTCCGTTCGGGAAAAAAGATCAGGAACGGACGGCCACCTGACCAGCTCACCTTCCCCGGCGCGGGATGAGCGCAATTACGCAGGTCAGAGCCTATTTTTAGGAGTTGTTTAACGGTAATTCGAAAATCAGTCCAGCAGTGTGCGTGGCAGTTTAGCATCTTGTGGCTGATTTCGCCTTTTTTAAGGAATTTGGTCCAAGTAGGTGGACTATGTCCGTTAAGCTGCCCGAATGTCAGACGCTCCGAAGACGGCAAGCACGTTGTTGCCCCTTCCCAGTGAGCGTGCCCTCTTCGGAGAGGAGCCCTTTGGGCAGCCACAGGAAACAATCACGCAACCGACTCAAACAGCTTCTACCCGGCGCGGCCGGGACCGCACTGGCCGGCATGGCCGCGGCGGCCTGCCTGGCCCCGCAGGCGCTGGCCGACCCGTCGCCGGCCCACACGGCCGCACGGCCAGCGGCAGCAGCACAGCCCGCAGCGGTCACAGAGGAAGCCAGCTACGCAGGCGTCTGGACCGCACACCTGATCGCCATGAGCCATCAGGCCGCGGGGCATCAGGCGAGTTCCGCCCAGGTCATCAAGTACACCGTCCGGTCGGGTGACTCGCTTTCCGCGATCGCCGGGCGGTTCTATCACAAGCAGAGCGCGTGGCCAGTCCTCTACTGGGCCAACCGCGACAAGATCCACTCGGCGAACACTCTCGACGTCGGACAGGTCCTGCGAATCCCGGCCGAGCCCGCCAAGATACCCAGCGCACCCAAGGGGCTGGGACCGGCCCCGGCCGCGGCGGCCCCGGCCAGCACGGGGTACGCGCCCGCGCAGTCCACAGCCGTAGCGGCGAGCGGGTACTCGGGCGGTACGCCCGGCGGCTCGTTCGGTCAGTGCGTCGTGGCCCGCGAGTCCGGCGGTAATTCGCAGGTCATGAACTCATCCGGGCATTACGGCCTGTACCAGTTCAGCGAGGCGACCTGGGTCGCGTACGGCGGTTCCGCCGCCGACTTCGGCAACGCCAGCGCGGCCGAGCAGAACCAGGTGTTCGCCAACGCGCTGGCCCAGGGCGGACAGTCCAACTGGTCCGCTTACGACGGCTGCTGACGCGCATTAGCACACACCCGCACGCGACGACCGGGAAGTCGCCGCGCTGACGGGGCCTGTGCCAGCAGCCGTACCGGGCGGTTGCGCCCGAACTGCCGGGCTTGATCCGGAGCCGGACCTCGCGGTGGTCACCACCGCGAGGCCCGGCAAATCGTGTCTTAAAGAGCTGTTAATTCCCCCCGGTTTTTGATGCTCACTTATATCGTGTTACGATAAATATCCTGCTACCACGGGCCCGGGTGAAGCATGGCGGAGGGTGATGGTGGGCGTGAAGCGATACAAGTACCAGGCCCTGGTCACGCTATACGCGGAGCGTGACCGCCGTCCGGATGCGGCGCTGGGACCGGCTCCGCGCCGGATGGTCCTGCGCGGCCGGAACGAGGAAACCCAGCGCAGCCAGTTCTTCACCGCGCGGGTTAGCTGCGACGACGACGGGCCGTTCCGGCCGGGCCGCCCGCAACGGCTGGTGACATTGCGACTGAGCGGCGACGACGTCGCGAATTACTTTGATATCGGCGGTCACTTCGACCTGTGGCTGGGGGACGACATCGGGCAGGGAGTCATCACCCGCCGGCTATTCGTCTGACCGTCCTGCCGAGGCCATCGGCCTGCCCGGGCCGGCGCCGTGCCGGGTCACAAGATCGTCAAGGACGATCGCGAGCTCGTGCAGGCGGTCCAGATGAGCCCGAGTCAGCTTCTGCAGGACGCGGTCGCCTTCACGGGTCAGGCGGACCCGGACCACACGGCCGTCGTCTCCGTCCGGCGTCCGCTCCACCAGCCCGGCGGCCGCGGCCCGGTCGACGAGCTCAACCGTGCTGTGCGGCCGCAGGAGCAGGTAGCCGGCCAGATCACCCACGGAGGGCGGCAGGTCCCCGCGGTGTCCTTTGATCGCCACCAGCAGCTGATGCTGGACATGGGTCAGGCCCTCGGCCTGAGCCTGATCCTCACTCCAGCGCTGGAAGCGGCGCAGGGTGACCCGGAACTCCAGCAGCCTCTCGAAGTCCTGTTGCGTTAGCCGGGGCATTATCACCTTCCGCGCCTGCCGGGGAAATCGGCGCCGCAATATCTTTTCCGCCGACATTATATCGTGAAGCGAAGACACTTTCCGTAGTACGGAGGCCGGCGAAGTGTCCGGCTAGCCGGTCTACGGCGCGACCGGCGCGGTGAGCTCGAGCTGGATGCCGTCCGGGTCCTCGAACGAGAGCACGTCGATGCCGAACGAGGCCAGGCGGGTGATCTCGCCGTGGGTCACGCCGTGCTCGTCGAACAGCCGGATCGCCTCCTCCAGGTCCCCGCGGCTGGGGACGTCGAAGCTGAGATGGTCAAGGCCCACCCGGTCCGGGTCGAAACGGTCGGCTACGGGGGCCATCGGCCGCAGCCCCATGATCAGGTTGCCGCGGGCCATGACCACGCCGCCGAACAAGACGCTGAACGTCTCGGCCGCCGCCGGATCGCCGGGTGGCGGCGACTCCACCGCGACCTGGAAGCCCAGCAGGTGAGTGTAGAACTCGCGGCTGCGCTGCACATCGGTCACCGTGAGCCGCAGGTGATGAATATCTCCGGCCGGAATCTGTCCGGGCATAGCGCGCTCCCTCCCGCCGCGGAGCATCGGCGCGCCGCGGTCTCGACCCCTAGCATCTCAGCTGGCGGCGTACGCCGCGAGCAGGTCGTCGGAGAGCCGGGGCCAGGCCTGTTTGGCCCAGTCGTCGAAGTCGCGGTCGGCGAGGGCGGCGCAGGCCATCCCGGCCTCGGGGTCGACCCAGAGGAAGCTGCCCGAGCGCCCGAAGTGACCGAACGTCCGGGGCGAGTTCCTCGACCCGGTCCAATGCGGCGCCTTGCTGTCCCTGATCTCGAACCCCAGGCCCCAGTCGTTATTCGGCTGACGGCCGAAGCCCGGCAGCACGCCGGACAGGCCGGGGAAGGCGGTCCGGGTGGCCTCCGCCATCAGGTCGTCGCCGACCAGTGACGGACTGGCCAGTTCGACGGCCAGGTTCATGAGGTCGCTGAGCGGGCCGACGGCACCCCAGGCCGGGGAACCCTCGAGCCGGGTGCCGGTCATCCCGAGCGGCCGACAGATCTCGTCGGCCAGCAGCCGCTCGAAGGGCTGGCCGGACCGGGCCGCGATGATGTCGGCGACGATCTCGATGCCGCGGTTGGAGTAGATCCGCCGGCGGCCGGGCGGGCTGAGGATCGCGTCGCTGTCGAAGGCGAGCCCGGATGCGTGCGACAGCAGGTGCCGGATCGTCGATCCCGGCGGCCCGGCCGGCTCGTCCAGGCTGAGCAGGCCGCGTTGCCCGGCGTCGAGCGCGGCCAGCGCGACAAGCAGCTTGGTCACAGAGGCCCAGCGGAAGGGCTGATCAGCAGGACCAGCTTTTTCCATCAGGCCCGCCGACGCGACGCCGACCGCGGCGGTGGCCGGCCACGACGCTACCTGATCGAGCGGGTTCGCCATTGTCCTGTCTTCCCTCCTGGCACGTTGGCTTCCTTGCCTGGTGTATCACCCGGGAGGATGCTTGGTGAGAGCGGAGGGGATGCCATGCTGGACGATCTTGACCCGGCCGAGACGCGGGAGTGGCTCGAGGCGCTCGATTCCGTGCTGGCCTACGAGGGCGCGGACCGAGCGTTCTTCCTGCTAGATGAGGTGGTGGCGGAAGCCCGCAGGAAGGGCGCGGAGGTCCCCTACAGCGCGACCACGCCGTACCTGAACACGATCCCACCCGATTCGCAGGACCGGCTGAGCCCGCGAGAGCTGGGCATCGACCACCGCATCAGGTCGCTGATCCGGTGGAACGCCCTGGCCATCGTGCTGCGGGCAAACGCGGAGTCGTCCGAGCTCGGCGGTCATATCGCCAGCTTCCAGTCCGCGGCCACCCTCTACGACGTGGGCTTCCAGCATTTCTTCCGGGCCGCATCCGGCACCCACGGCGGTGACCTGCTGTTCATCCAGGGACATTCGTCGCCGGGCATCTACGCCCGCTCGTTCGTGGAAGGCCGGCTGACCGAGGACCAGCTGACGAAGTTCCGGATGGAAACCGGCGGCGGCGGCCTGTCCTCCTACCCGCATCCGTGGCTGATGCCGGAGTACTGGCAGATGCCCACGGTGTCGATGGGCCTGGGCCCGATCATGGCGATCTACCAGGCGCGCTTCCTGAAGTACCTGGCCTGCCGGGGGCTGGCCGACACCGCGGACCGGAAGGTCTGGGCGTTCCTCGGCGACGGGGAGACCGACGAGCCGGAGTCGCTGGGCGCCATCGCGATGGCCAGCCGGGAGAAGCTCGACAACCTCATCTTCGTGATCAACTGCAACCTGCAGCGGCTGGACGGCCCGGTCCGCGGCAACGGCAAGATCATCCAGGAGCTTGAGGGCATCTTCCGCGGCGCGGGCTGGAACGTGATCAAGACGATCTGGGGCGGCGGCTGGGACCCGCTCATCGCCC
Organism: Streptosporangiaceae bacterium; assembly: GCA_049676235.1. Taxonomy (GTDB): domain Bacteria; phylum Actinomycetota; class Actinomycetes; order Streptosporangiales; family Streptosporangiaceae; genus Palsa-504. The sequence goes on along the minus strand of JBAUAY010001056.1, from coordinate 2,156 downwards.
GCGACTCCACCGGACTACTGCTCAAGCGGATGGAGGAATGCGTCGACGGCGAGTACCAGGACTTCAAGTCCAAGGACGGCGCGTACGTCCGGGAGAAGTTCTTCGGTAAGTACCCGGAGCTGGCCGATATGGTGGCCGGGATGACCGACGACGAGATCTGGGCGCTGAACCGCGGCGGCCACGATCCGGTCAAGATCTACGCCGCCTACTCCGCTGCGGTCCGCCATAAGAACCAGCCGACCGTGATCTTGGCCAAGACCGTCAAGGGCTACGGGATGGGGGAATCGGGCGAGGGCCAGAACATCACCCACCAGCAGAAGCACATGGCCGACGCGGCTCTGACCAGGTTCCGGGACCGGTTCAACCTGCCGCTGTCCGACGAGCAGCTGGCCGGGCTGCCGTTCCTGCGCTTCGACGACGACAGCGAGGAGCTGGCTTACCTGCGGGAACGGCGGGAGGCCCTCGGCGGGTACCTGCCTTCCCGGCGGCGACGGTCGACGCAGACGCTGACGGTGCCTGAGCTGTCCGCGTTCGGCGGCCAGCTGGGCGGCACGCCGGGCCGGGAGATCTCCACCACCATGGCGTTCGTCCGGATCCTGAACACCTTGCTGCGGGACAAGTCGGTCGGCCCGCGCGTGGTGCCGATCGTGCCGGATGAGTCCCGGACGTTCGGGATGGAGGGCATGTTCCGCCAGTTCGGCATCTTCAGCCAGGCCGGCCAGCTCTACCAGCCCGAGGACGCCAACCGGCTGATGTACTACCGGGAGGCGCCGGACGGCCAGATGCTGCAGGAGGGCATCAACGAGGCCGGGGCGATGGCGTCCTGGATCGCCGCCGCGACCGCCTACAGCACCAGCGACATCCCGATGATCCCGTTCTACATCTTCTACTCGATGTTCGGCTTCCAGCGGGTGATGGACCTGATCTGGGCGGCCGGGGACTCGCGGGCCCGGGGCTTCCTGCTCGGCGGGACGGCCGGCCGCACCACGCTCAACGGCGAGGGGCTGCAGCACGAGGACGGTCACAGCCACCTGCTCGCCTCGGTGGTCCCCAACTGCGTGTCCTGGGATCCGACCTACTCCTACGAGGTCGCGGTCATCATCGCCGACGGGCTGCGGCGGATGTTCGCCGAGCAAGAGGACGTGTTCTTCTACATCACCTTGATGAACGAGAACTACGAGCATCCCGCGCTGCCCGACGGCGCCGAGGCCGGGATCCTGCGAGGCATGTACCTGCTGCGGCCTCGGTCCTCCGGGTCTTCTGACGGTCCGGCGGTGCAGCTGCTGGGCAGCGGGACCATCTTGCGGGAAGTGCTGGCCGGGGCGGACCTGCTTTCTTCGGATTACGGCGTCTCGTGTGACGTGTGGAGCGCGCCGAGCTTCACCGAGCTGCGGCGCGACGGGCTCGCCGCCGAGCGGTGGAACATGCTGCACCCGGGCGCCTCGCCGCGGCGCAGCTACGTCGAGGAGTGCCTGGCCGGGCGGCCGGGCCCGGTGGTCGCGGCGACCGACTACGTCAAGTCCTTCGCCGACCAGATCCGCGCCTTCGTGCCGGGGCGCTACCGGGTGCTGGGGACGGACGGCTACGGCCGTTCGGACTACCGGCGCAACCTGCGCCGCTTCTTCGAGGTGGACCGGCACTACGTCGCCGTCGCCGCGCTGGCGTCGCTGGCCGAGGACGGGACGGTCCCGGCGGCCACGGTCGCCGACGCGATCGCCCGGTACGGCATAGACCCGGATAAGCCGGACCCGTCGCTCGTATGACCGCTCGTATCACTGAGGGGAGCAGCCATGGCCGCTGCGACTGAAGTCAGCGTCCCCGACCTCGGCGACTTCGCCGACGTGCCGGTCATCGAGATCCACGTCGCGCCCGGCGACGTGGTGAGCGGCGAGGACCCGCTGATCACCCTGGAGTCGGACAAGGCCGCCATGGACGTACCCTCGCCGGCCGCCGGCACGGTCCGCGAGCTGCGGGTCAAGGTCGGCGACCTGGTCAGCCGGGGGTCAGCGATCCTGCTGCTGGATACCGGCGGCACTGACGTCGAGCCGCCACCGCTGACCGACCAGCAGGAGCCGCCGGCGCCGGCTGCAGCGGCCCCGACGGTCCCGGTTGCTCCGGCCGCGGAGGGCGGGCCGCCGGTCACCGCGGTGGAGGCC
>JBAUAY010001055.1:0-6299 GCA_049676235.1 Streptosporangiaceae bacterium | reverse complement strand
CCCGGTGCCGAGCCGAGCCGGCCAGCGCCGAGTAGCTGAGCAGCGCTCCCGCCACGGCGAAGGTGCCGGACGGCGTGGCGTTGTCGGCCGGGTCGGCCGGGCGGAAGATCAGCGGCTCGTCGTCGGCGGCCGTGTCGAAAAAGCCGCCCTGACCGTCGCCGAAGGAGCCCAGCGCGACCTCGAGCAGCTGGCCGGCCAGCTCCATCCAGCACGCTTCGCCGGTCACCCCGGACAGGATGAGAAATCCCTCGGCGGTGCAGGCGTAGTCCTCGAGCGCCCCCGCGGTGCTCCCGGCGGTCCCGTCCCGCGAGGTGCGGACGAGCCGTCCGCCGGCCAGGTGGACCGTAGCCAGCAGGGTCGCGGCGTCGCGCGCGGCCCCGGTGAAGTCCGGCCGGCCGAACAGCAGGCCGCATTCGGCCAGCGCGGAGACGGCCAGCCCGTTCCACGCGGCCACCACCTTGTCGTCCCGGGCCGGGCGGACCCGGGCGCCGCGCGCGGTCAGCAACGCGTCCCGGACCCGGGCGAGGCGGTCGGCGTCGGCGGGATCGGCGCGCCGCTGCAGCACCGAGGCACCGTGCTCAAACGTGCCGCTATCGTTGACGCCGAAGGCCCGGGCCGCGAACTCGCCGTCCTCGGGGCCGAGGACGGCGTGCAGTTCGGCCGGCCGCCAGACGTAAAACCTTCCTTCTTCGCCCTCGCTGTCGGCGTCCAGCGACGCCGCCAGCCCGCCGTCGCCTGTCCGCAACTCGCGCAGCATCCAGTCGCACGTCTCTTCCGCCACCCGGCGGGCCAGCTCAGAGCCGGTCCGGCGCCACAAATTCGCGTAGACGCGAGCCAGCAGGGCGTTGTCGTAGAGCATCTTCTCGAAGTGCGGGACCACCCAGCCGGCGTCGACCGAGTACCGGGCGAACCCGCCGCCAAGCTGGTCGTACATGCCGCCGCGGGCCATCGCCTCGCAGGTACCCTCGGCCATCCGCAGCGCGGCCTCGGATCCGGTCCGCTGGTGGTCGCGCAGCAGGAATTCCAGCACCATCGACGGCGGGAACTTCGGCGCGCCGCCGAAGCCCCCGTGGGCCGTGTCGTAGTCGCGGTCGAGCGCCTGCACCGCTACGTCCGCGGCCTGGCGGAACCCCGGGTCTGGCCCGGCCGCCAGGGACTGGCCTTCGGCCGCACGCAGGGCGCGGGCGGTGGTCGCCGCGTTCTCGGCTAGGGCCGCGGCGACCTGCTTGGCCTGGCCGGTCACGCCGTCGCGCTGGCTGTGCCAGGCCCGCGAGACGTTCAGGACCAGCTGCCGGAAGTAGTCCCTGGGAAAGTAGGTGCCGCAGAAGAACGGCTCCTTGTCGGGCGTCATGAACACCGTCATCGGCCAGCCGCCCTGCCCGGTCATGGCCTGGGTCGCGGTCATGTAAACCGCATCGACGTCGGGCCGCTCCTCCCGGTCCACCTTGACCGCCACCACGTGCTCGTTGAGCAGCGCCGCGGTCTCGGGGTCCTCGAACGACTCGTGGGCCATCACGTGACACCAGTGACAGGCGGCGTAGCCCACCGAGAGCAGGACGGGGACGTCGCGTTCGGCGGCCTCGGTGAAGGCCTGCTCGCACCAGGGCCACCAGTCCACCGGGTTGTCCGCATGCTGGAGCAGGTAGGGGCTCGTCGAATCCTTCAGCCGGTTCACGGGTCTTACGCTACTGTGCTGGCCCGGGGGGCGACCCCCCGGAACCCCCCGCTGCGCTGCGCGCCCCGGCGACGGTGCTCGGCGTAGTATCGCGCGGCCGGAGGGGCCTGAAGGCCCCTCGCGGGCCGCGTGATGCGGCTACGCCGCGCTACTCGCCGTACCCGCGCGGGTTGCCGTAGGGCATCGAGCACCCGTCAGGTAGCCACTTGCTCTGGCCAGTGAGCCGCTTTGTCCCTTTTGTTGGGATATCTCCGGTTCTTTGTGTGGTTGATCGGGGTTATGCGGTCGATCGGGGGGCGTACTGGGTACCGGATCAGCCGCGTAACCCCGATCCACCGCGGTGACTGGGGGAATCTTCCAGTTGGCCGCGCTTACGTGGAGCTCACGGGGTTTGTGATACCAAGCGGACTGGAGTTACCCCGGTTACTTGACCGGCGTCCCAGGCGGCGGCGGGTGGCGGCGTAGGCCTGGCCGAACAGGAAGAAGACGGCGCCCATGACGCCGACGAAGAAACCGAGCGGCCAGTTGGACTGGTAAGAGATCGCGATGCCGATCCAGACCGTGACCAGCGCGATGACCACGGAGAGGGTCATCGCGAGCATCGGCCGGGCGGTCAGCGACCTGGCCGCGGCGGCCGGGCCGATCATCAGGCTGAACATCAGCAGGGCGCCCACCACGGGTACGGTCATGCTGGTCGCCAGGGCCATCACGAGCAGGAACGCGAGTTCCATCCGGCGCGATGACACCCCGCGGGCCTCCGCCACCTCCGGCATGGCCGAGGACAGCATCAGCGGCCGGAACATGACGATGATCACGGCGACGGACACCGCGCCAAGCGCGAGTATGGGTAGCACCTCGCCCTGGCTGACGCCGTACACCTCGCCGAACAGCAGCGAGTACGCCTCCTGCGCGTACTCCGTGCTCCAGCTGACGAACAGCGCGCCGATCCCGAGCATCATCACGAACGTCAGCGCGGTCGCCACGTCATGCCGGGCGCGGCGGCCCAGCCCGGCGATGCCGAGCGCGCCCGCCACCGAGAACACCGCCAGGCCCGCGAACGGGTTGAGCCCTAGCAGGGTGGCCCCGGCGGCGCCGGCGAAGGCGCCGTTGGGAATGGCGTGAGCGGCGAACGTCGACCCCCGCAGCACCGCGAAGAAACCGGTCACGCCGGCGATCACCGCGACAGCGGTCGCCGCGATCCAGGTGTTCAGCATCAGGCCGGAGAACATACCTGCTCCGTGTCCAGCGCCTCAGGCGAGGCCTCGCGGCGGTCGCGGTGGCGCAGGTAAGTGACCAGGTAGCCGCCGACGATCAGCGTCACCACGAAGAAGCTGACCGGCCAGCCGCGGCCCGCGGGCGGCCAGTAGAAGCTGTCGTAGGCGAGCACGATGCCAAGCCAGGTGGCGGCCACGCCGATGCCCGCCGCCACCGCCATCGCCCGGATCGGGCCCTTCGCGACGCGCAGCGCGGTCGCGGCCGGCCCGATGAGCAGCGCGGTGCTCAGCACCGCGCCGATGATCACGGCAGAAAGCGCGACCGATACGGCCAGCGCCATCAGGTAGGCCGCGCCCACGGCGCGCACCGGCACGCCGCGGGCCGCGGCGATGTCCGGGCTCAGCGAGCTCAGCAGCAGCACCCGAGCCAGCACCACGACCGTGGCCAGCGCGAGCAGCGCGGACACGATGAGGACGGGCACGGTGGAGGAGGTGATGACGAACATGGAGCCGAACAAGATGGTGAACGACGCGCCGGTCGTAGAGCTGTACTGGGTACCCAGGTACAGGAAGAGCGCGGCCAGGCCGAGGGCAGCGCCGAGCACCACGCCGGTGGCCACGTCGCGCCCGCGGCGGCGCTGGACGCCGATCATCTCCATGAACGCGGCCGCGCCCATGCCGAACGCCAGGTAGCCCCAGAACTGGTTGAGGCCGATCAGGAAGGCCCCGGAACCTCCGGTGGTGGCGATGTCGGCCAGGGAATGGCCGGCGAACGACTGCCCGCGCGTCACGGTGAACACGCCGACGACGGCGGACGTCACGGCGATGACGGTCCCGACCGCGAAGGCGACGTGCACCGGCCCGCTGCCGAAGAAGCCGGGCTCGAAGACGTACCTGAGCAGGTGACCCACGATCACCTCACGACGCTTATGTCCTCGGCCGCGGCCTCGGCGGCGTCGACCCCCTCCGGAGCGGCCACCACCAAGACCCGCCCGTGCACCCGGATCACGTCGACGTGCTGGCCGTACAGGCGGGACAGGACCTCGGGCTGGACCACCTCGTCGGCGTGGCCGACCGCTACCTGGCCCGCGGCCACGTAGACGATCCGGTCCATCACCGGCATCAGCGGGTTCATGTCGTGCGCCGAGAGCAGCACGGCGATACCTTCGGCGCGGGCCAGCCGGGCCAGCACCGAGACGATCCCCTGCTCGCTCGAGATGTCCAGGTTGGCCAGCGGCTCGTCGAGCAGCAGCAGCCTCGGCCGGCTGATCAGGGCGTGCGCGATCATGACCCGCTGCTGCTCGCCGCCGGACAGCTCGCCCACCCGCGCGTCGGCGTACCGCTGCGCGCCGACGGCGGTCAGCATGTCCGCGACGAGCTCACGGCGGGCCCGGGACGGCAGCCGGATGCCGAACTTGTGCCCGTCGATCCCGAGCGAAACCACGTCCCTGACCCGCAGCGGCATATCCGGCTCGATGGCCAGCTTCTGCGGCACGTACCCGATCGAGGCGTCGCGTGCCGGCCGCGGTGCGCCGTCGATGAGCACCGAACCCCGGGTGGCGGGCTGCAGGCCGAGGATGACCCGGAGCAAGGTGGTCTTGCCCGCCCCGTTCGGCCCGATGAGACCGGTGAACTCGCCGGGGCGGATGGTGAACGAGACGTCCCGGAGGATCTCCCGGCCGCCCAACCGTACCCCGACCCCGTCTAGCCGGAGCAGTTCCGCCGTCATCACAGGTGCTCGGTCGAGATCTTGCTGGCCACGGCCCTTTGCAGGTCCTGGACCTCGGCCAGCATCCACGACTGATAGTCGTACCCAGGGACGGGCATCGTCTCGTAGACCCCCACCACCGGGATGCCATTCGCCTGCGCGAGCGTGATGAACGATTCGGTCAGCGAGTCCGTCACCTGCTGATTGTAGACAAATACCTTCACCTTGTGCTGCGTGAACAGGCTCCGCTCCACCGCGACGTCCTGCGCCGACGGGTCGGTGCCGTTCATGATGTCGGCCTGGAACGCGAAGGGCGTCAGGTTGTCGGCGCCGATCGTCTGGAGCATGTAATCCGCCACCGGCTCTGTGGTCGCTACCGGCGTGTTCGGGTACTTCGCCTTGAACGCCGCCATCGCGTTGTTCCACGCGGCCAGCGAAGCGACGAAGGCGCTCGCGTTGGCCTTGAAGTACGAGGCATGGGCGGGCTGGATGGCGGCCAGGTCGGCGGCCACGGCGTTCGCCACGGCCGGCATGGTGCCCGGCTTGTACCACAGGTGCGGGTTCGGGGTGCTGTCCGGCAGGCCGAGCAGGTTCTGCACCACCACGACCTTGCGTGACGAGCTCGGGGCCGCGTTCTCGATCGTGTTCATGAACCCGTCGTAGCCGACGCCGTTCTGCACCACGAGCTGGGCCGAGCTGACCAGCTGGGCGACCGACGCGCTCGCCTCGAAGGTGTGCGGGTCGGTGTTCGGGTTGCTCATGATCGCGCTGGCCTGGACGTATTTCCCGCCGACCTGCTGGATGACGTCCGTGTACTCGTTCTCTGCCCCCACCGCGACGATCTTGCCGCTGCCTGAGCCGGGCGAGCTTGACGCCGCGGCGGTGGATGAGGAGCAGGCGCTCGCCAGCGGCACCACACCGAGCGCCAAGACGGCGGCTAGGGCCTTGTAGCGGCTCCGCATAACCAGCACTCCTAGGTCCGGGGGTAGGTCGGAGGAAGGTCTTATCCGTAATGATAATGATTCCCAATTTCGTCTGCAACACGATCGGCGTTAGCCCGGAAGCGGGTCAAGGCGGTACCGTGCGACTGTGGGGACGTCGCAGCCAGAGGAGCAGGTGCGGATCCGGGGCACCCGGACCCGCGGGACCCGGCAGGCGCAGGCGCTGGCGGCCGTGATGGAGAGCCTGCCCGGTTTCTGCAGCGCCCAGGAGATCCACGCGGAGCTGCGACGCAAGGGCGAGCACGTCGGGCTCACCACCGTCTACCGCCACCTGCAGGCGCTCAGCGAGCAGGGCAGCGTCGACGCCATCCGCGACGCCAGCGGCGAGACGCTCTACCGGCAGTGCGGGACGAGCGTGCACCACCACCACCTGACCTGCCGCACCTGCGGGCGGAGCGTGGAGGTGGAGGGCCGGGCGGTGGAGCAGTGGGCCGAAAAGGTCGCCGTGGAGGCGGGCTTCACCGACGTGGGCCACACCGTCGAACTCTTCGGCCTGTGCCCCCAGTGCGCACCCGAGCTTTCATGATCGTGAACAGTTTTGGCCAGATGGAGCCCAAAAGTGTTCATGATCATGGTCTGGGAGGCCGGGAGCGCGCGCGGGGCTAGGGGCGGGACCGCGCGGGCTAGGGGTGGGAGCGCGCGGGGCTAGGGGCGGGACCGCGCGGGCTAGGGGTGGGAGCGCGCGGGGCTAGGGGCGGGAG
>JBAUAY010001054.1:0-1578 GCA_049676235.1 Streptosporangiaceae bacterium | reverse complement strand
TGGCCGCGTGGGAGAGCATCGCGTCCCGGGGCGGGTTGCGGATGCCCTTGCCGATCCGCTCGGCGATGATCAGGACCGCGGCGACCTGCCAGTTCCCGGCCAGCGCGAGCAGGGGCACGACCGACATCTGCAAGATGTAGCCGCCGATCGTGATCGGCCAGTACTTCCCGGTGCGGTCGGCGCCGCGGCCGGAGAACAGCCGGATGTTGTAGCCGAGGAACTCCCCGGCCCCGCTGACCACGCTGATCGTGAACGCTCCGGCGCCGAGCAGCCCGAGATACGGGCCGGTGATGCTGCGGGATCCCTCGTAGGCGAAGTCGGCGAAGAAGCTCATGATCCCGACCATGAGCACGAACTTCAGCGCCGGGGACGCGTTCTTCACGGCCCGCTGGAGACGGGTCAGGCCTGGCGGCATGCGGCTCCTCCTGGCTCGGTGGCCAGGGACCGTCAGCGGGCCGTTTCCGGGCCGCGATTACTGGGTGAGCCCCATCACCCGTCTGCATCTATTGTGTCAGAGTCCCGTGCCGCGCCGGGCAGCAGCCCTGGCCGCGCGATACGGTGAGCAAGAGGCGGAGGGGCCCGCCTGCTCTCGCGGAGATGCCGCCAACGGTCCCTGCCATGACCAGGCACCAGGTGATGCTTCGTGGCCAAGGTGAGCGAGGATGAGGTCCTGCTGCTGTGGCGAGCGCTGATGGCCTTCCGGTCCGGCCGCCGGCCCGCGTGCCAGGCCACCGGCAAGCCGCCCCGCAGCCGGTGCCCGCTGCACGACCAGTGCCCGCGCTGGGACGGGCCCGATGACTACTACGCGGTGATGGAGGAAACCCCGGAGCAGACCGAGCAGCGCCGCGCCGCGTGGCCGTGCAGCAGGCTCGCTGGATTGCTATCCCCGGAGCTGCGGCACATCGGCCCCGGGTAGGCGCACGGTGCGTTATCCGCCGCCGGTCAGCCGGGCGCACTCACCGAACAGGCGCGGGCGACCCCGAGGGCGGCGGCCCTCCGCACTGGCGTACCGCCCGCACGGCCAAGCCTGCTTCAGGGCGACCGCCACCCAGCACTCCTCCGCCGCCGCGCCGCACATGCCCGATATGTTCCCAGTCCCCGGTGACGAGCTGGATCACCTCACCAGCGGCACGGCCCAGGCCCGCGGCCGCGGGCGGGTCAGCGCCGGGCTGCCCGCGCCGCGTTGTCACGCGCCTCGCATCCTGCTACCGTCTGGTAACAGAGGTGATGGGGCTCGCCCTGAATCGCGGGATCGGCCCGCTGACGGTCCCTAGTCGTAACGACTAGGGAGCGTGGCATCGTGCTGACCTCGGCGATCATGCTGTGCGTAATCTTGTGCTGGCGTGCCCGGGGATGGGCTGACGTCCTGGCGGCCGTCCCCGGGCTGACCGGGCCGGGTCACCTGCCCGGCGGCGGGCACTGCCCGCCCGGTCCCGCCACGCGGTCCTGCTCGCGGTCAGCCTGCGGCCGGACGCGAGCTGACCACCGATGACCTTGTCAGCCAGAGACCAGCGGATCCTCAGCGAGATCGCCCATGACCTGGCGGCTGCCGAGCCGCGCCTGGCGCGCACCCTGACC
>JBAUAY010001053.1:0-13356 GCA_049676235.1 Streptosporangiaceae bacterium | reverse complement strand
TCGGCGGCATCGAGCTGCCGACCGTGACGATCTACATGGACGGATTCTGGGACGGCGTGCAGTACTACAACACCAAGCACGGCACGCACGTGCAGGTGCTCGGCTGGAACGAGCAGACCCAGAAGGGCTCGTTCACCGGCGACTTCACCAACCAGACCAAGGGCCAGACGCTGACCCAGACGTTCATCAGCGAGGGCGCGGACATCATCTTCCCGGTCGCGGGCAACGTCGGGCTCGGCGCGGCCAAGGCGGTCCAGAGCGCGGACAGCGCGGCCGGCAGCAACAAGGTGAACATGATGTGGGTGGATGTCGACGGCTGCGTCAGCGCGGCGACGTACTGCCCGTACTTCATCACCAGCGTGGAGAAGGGCGTCGTAGCGTCGGTGAGTGGCGCCGTGACGAGCGCCGCCAACGGAACGTTCAAGGGCGGCACCTACGTCGGCACGCTGGCCAACGGCGGGGCCGTGCTCGCTCCGTACCACGACTTCTCGAGCAAGGTCCCGGCTGCGCTGCAAAGCGAGCTGGCCACGATAAAGGCAGGCATCGAGAGCGGCTCCATCCAGACGCCGACGAAGAGCCCTGTTACCTAGTAAACCGGGTAAAGAGTGAATGTGGCAGCGGTGCGGCGTCACGGCGCACCGCTGCCACATCGGCGCTCTGACCAAGGGGACCCGTGGAACTTGAGCTGAAGGGCATCACCAAGCGGTTCGGTTCGCTGGTAGCCAACGACCATATCGACCTGTCGGCGGCCCCGGGTCAGGTGCACGCCCTGCTCGGCGAGAACGGCGCAGGCAAGACCACCCTGATGAACGTGCTGTACGGGCTGCTGCAGCCCGACGAGGGGGAGATCCTCATCGACTCCAAGGCGGTGCAGTTTCATTCCCCCAGGGACGCCATCGCGGCCGGCATCGGCATGGTGCATCAGCACTTCATGCTCGTACCCGTGTTCACCGTGGCGGAGAACGTCACCCTCGGCATCGAGGAGACCCGGCCGCCCGGCCTGCTTGACCGGCGCAAGACCCGCCGGGACGTGCGGGAGCTTTCCCGCCGCTACGGTCTCGACATCGATCCGGACGCGCTCGTAGAGAACCTGCCGGTCGGCATCCAGCAGCGAGTTGAGATCGTCAAGGCCCTCGTCAGGCAGGCGAAGGTGCTGATCCTCGACGAGCCGACCGCGGTTCTCACCCCGGCCGAGACCCAAGACCTGTTCCAGATCATCAGGCAGCTGAAGGCCGGCGGCACGTCGGTCGTCTTCATCTCGCACAAGCTCAAGGAAGTCCAGGCCATCGCGGACACGATCACCGTGCTGCGCCGCGGTGCGGTCGTCGGCGAGCGGCCGCCGTCCGCCAGCGAGGACGAGCTCGCCGCGCTGATGGTGGGCCGGAACGTGCAGTTGCGGGTGAGCAAGCAGCCGGCCAAGCCCGGCGACGTGGTGCTCGACGTGAACGACCTGACGGTCGCCGACGAGACCGGCCGGATCTGGGTGAACGGAATGTCCTTGCAGGTCCGTTCGGGCGAGATTCTGGGCGTGGCCGGGGTGCAGGGCAACGGGCAGACCGAGCTGTGCGAGGCGCTGATGGGCCTGCGGCCCGCGGTGGCGGGTCAGGTCGTGCTGAACGGCCAGGATCTGACCCACGCCACGCCGAAACAGCGACTGCGCGCGGGCATCGCCTACGTCCCCGAGGACCGGCAGGAAGACGGGCTGATCAGCGACTTCCCGGTGGCCGACAACATGGTGCTCGACGCGTACGACCAGCCGCCTTTCGCCTCCGGCATCAGGCTCAACCTCGGCGCGATCGCGAGCAACGCGGCCGAGCGCATCAAGGAATTCGACGTCCGCACCTCCTCGGCGCAGGTGCCGGTGGGCACGCTGTCCGGCGGCAACCAGCAGAAGGTGATCCTGGCCAGGGAACTCGCGCGTGAGCATAAGGTGCTCATCGCCAGCCAGCCGACCCGCGGGCTCGACGTGGGCTCGATCGAGTTCGTGCACCGGCGCATCGTCGAGCAGCGCGACCACGGCGTGGCCGTGCTCATCGTGTCCGCCGAACTCGACGAGATCTACGCGCTCGCGGACCGGATCGCCGTCATGTACGAAGGCAAGATCACCGGTGAACGGCCGCCGGACGTACCGGCCGAGGAACTCGGACGGCTGATGGCCGGAGGAATCGGCGCGGCGGACTCCGGGGCTCAGGCGCTGGCACCGGGCGCGGCGTCAGGGTCGGCGCCGGAAGCGGAAGCAACAGGAGCAGAGGCGCCAGGAGCAGGCCCATGAGCGAGCAAGCGCCAGCATCCGATTCCCCGGGCCCAGGCCCGGACGTCCAGGGTCCAGGCCCGGATCGCCCGTGGTCACGAGCCACCTGGGCGCCGTATGCGAGCGGCCGGGCGCTGTGGTACTCGCTCCGCGGCGGCAACGTGTTCACCATCACCGTCTTGGCGATCTTCACCGCATTCGTGGTGGGCGGCCTGCTGAACGCGTTCACCAACACCGCGGTGCTGCACGCCTGGGCCAACTTCTTCTCGGCGCCCGGCCACGCGATTGCGCTAGCCTGGGACACCGCGGTGGGTGCCTACGTGGCGCTGTTCGAGGGCTCGATCTTCAACCCGCACACGGTCGCGGCGCTGTTCCAGCAGGCGTCGATCAGCGCGGCGGTCCACGACGGCTACCTCAGCGCGGTCTTCAACCCGCTCTCGGAGACCTGCGTGCAGGCCACGCCGCTCATCCTGACCGGGCTCGCGGTTGCGCTCCCCTACCAGGCGGGCATGTTCAACATCGGCGCCGAGGGCCAGTTCATCGGCGGCGCCATCGTCGCCACCTACCTCGGCTACGGCGTCAGCCTGCCGGTCGTGGTCCACGTGGTCGTCTGCGTGATCGGCGGTTTCGTCGGCGGCGCGGCGATCGGCTGGATCGTCGGCGAGCTCAAGGCGCGGACCGGCGCGCACGAGGTGATCGTCACGATCATGCTCAACTACATCATGGCCTATTTCCTGGCCTACCTGCTCTCCTACGGCTACCTGATGCAGGCGCCGGGGACCGTCAACCCGATCACCTCGGCCATCGCGGGGAACGCGCACCTGCCCCTGCTTTTCGGCTCTCACCTGCGCATCCATGTCGGCTTCCTGCTCGCGCTGGCCTGCGCCGCGGCCATCGGGTGGCTGCTGAGCCGGACCACCGTCGGGTTCGAGTTCCGCAGCATCGGCAAGAACCCCAGCGCAGCCCGCGTGGCGGGCATCAACGTGGAACGCAACTGGGTCCTGGTCATGCTGATCGCCGGCGGGCTGGCCGGGCTGGCCGGGGCGACGGTCATCCAGGGCACCGACTTCACCCTCAACAACCAGAGCTTCGGAACGTACGGAATCGACGCCATCACGGTGGCGCTGCTCGGCCGGGGCCGGCCGCTCGGCGTGGTGTTCGCCGGCCTGCTCTTCGGCGCGCTGCACGCCGGGGCGCCGCTCATGCAGGCCCAGACCGGCACCCCGGTGGACATGGTGGAGGTGCTGCAGGCGGTGGTGGTCTTGTTCATCGCGGCACCGCCGCTGATCCGGGCCATATTCCGGCTCCGCTCCGCCGGGGCGGCCGGCGTGGGCGAGGTCCTGTCCAAGGGGTGGAACGCATGACGATCACCGAGCGCGTCCCCACCGTGCTGGCCGCCGGCACCGCTCCCGGCAGCGCCTTCCGGCGTTGGCTGGCCCCCGCGACGTTCCTGTTCTTCGGGCTCATCAACATCTTCGTGCTCGGGCTGAACTCCCACCACGGTGACGCGACCTTCGCGTTCTCCCAGCCGTTCGCCAAGGTGACCGTGCCGAACCTGACGCTGCCCGCCGCCCTCACCTGCTACGTGTGCGGCGCAGTGTCAATCGTGGTGGCGGTGCTGCGCGCCTTCCTGCCGTTGAGCAAGTTGTGGCGGCGGGTGGCCATAGGGCTGGTCGTGTTCTTGTTCATCGTCTCGCTGTTGTGCTGGGCCGACGCCGGGCTGACCACCGCGGTCAACGTGGTGAACCTGCTGCAGGGTACCTTCGCCGGCTCGATCCCCATCATGCTGGGCGCGCTGACCGGCGTCATCTGCTCCCGGTCCGGCGTGATCAACGTGGCCATCGAGGGCCAGTTGCTGCTCGGCGCCTTCACCGCGGCGATCGTGGCCAGCGGCACCGGCTCGCTGTGGCTGGGGCTGATCAGCGGCGCCCTGGCCGGGTCCCTGGTGGGGCTGCTGCTCGCCGTCTTCGCCATCGCGTACCGGGTGGACCAGGTCGTCCTCGGCGTGGTCATCAACACGCTGATCCTCGGCCTGACCGGATACCTGTACGACGACCTGATGATCCCCTACCAGAACACGCTGAACTCGCCGGCCACGTTCTCCGCCATCAAGATCCCACTGCTCGGCGACATCCCGATCGTCGGCCCGGTCTTCTTCGACTCGACTATCTTCTTGTACCTCACCTACCTCGCGCTGGCCAGTGTCCAGGTGGGCCTGTTCAGCACCAAGTGGGGACTGCGCACCCGGGCCATCGGCGAGCACCCGGTCGCGGCCGACACCGTGGGCATCCCGGTGATCGCGATGAGATACCGCAACGTCATCGCGGCCGGGATCATCGCCGGCATCGGCGGCGCCTACTTCACGATCGGCTCAGTCGGCTCGTTCGGCAAGGACATGACGTCGGGCGAGGGCTACATCGCGCTCGCCGCGATGATCTTCGGGCGGTACACGCCGTTCGGCGCGGTCGCGGCGGCGCTGCTGTTCGGGTTCACGACCCAGCTGCAGTCGATCCTGTCCACCCTCAACACGCCGATCCAGTCGAACCTGCTGCTGATGACGCCGTATATCGTCACGATCATCGTGCTGGCCGGGCTCGTCGGCAAGGTCCGCGGTCCGCGGGCCGAGGGCATCCCCTACGTCAAGGCCTAAAGATTCATGCCGAACGGCTCGGGGTGCACGGTCCGCCGAAATCCTCGAGCCTATCCAGGGCCAGAAGCGCCGGCGCGCAGCTACGCCGAGCTGCGGCTCTCGTCTCGCCCTCGGGCCAGGTACCAGTCCATGCCGGGGATACCGCCCTCGCTGGCTATGCGTTTCGCCGCGACCAGCCCGATCGCGAGCACGATTGCGCCCGCCAGGGTGCGCCTGTCCACCGCCGCACGGGCGGCCACAGCCAGCATGACGAACCTGATCACCTGCCGCCGGCGTCTCGCCTCCTGCCGAGTCCCCGATATGGGGGCAGGCGCCGCCGATCGGTGCTGATCGTCATCTCATCTCGCTCTCCCCGAGATCACCTGCGCGGTGCGGCCCCGAAATCTCGATACTCGCAGAACGCCGGCGATTCAGGTCGTGTGGGCGGGCAGGTCCGGTGGCCGGCTTCTCGCCGCTTCCTGTCACGACACCAGTGCAGCCTATGCTGGTACAAGTCATCCCAACGTGAACGTAGCTTCGTTCGTGAGCCGGCGCGCCGAATTAGCCACGCTAGTGATCTGATCAAACCCCGATAGTGCACCCAACTCTCCCAGAAGCCCCCAAATCCACTCAGATCTTTGGATGCGGGTGATTATGGGTGAGGACGAATTGAAATGAGCGGTGTAAGTGACGGCTGAGGGTGAGCTGCGGGCCGCCGTGGGGGCCTGGATCGCGGATGACCCGGATGGGGGCGACCGGGCCGAGCTGCAGGCGCTGCTCGACCGCGCGTTCCCCGGCGCGGATGCTGGCCTGGATTCCGGCGCGGCTGATGCTGGTTCGATCGGCGAACTGCGGGACCGCTTCGCGGACCGGCTCCACTTCGGGACGGCCGGCCTGCGCGGTGTGGTCGCCGCGGGCCCGAACCGGATGAACCGCGCCGTGGTCAGGGCCGCGACCGCCGCCGTGGCCAGCTGGCTGCTCGGGCCGGGCTCCGCAGCCCAGGGCAACGTCGTGGTGGGCTGTGACGCACGGCACCGGTCGGCGCAGTTCGCCGGCGAGGCGGCTGGGGTGCTGGCCGGAGCGGGCATCGCGGTGGACGTGCTCCCGCTGCCCTGCCCCACTCCCCTGCTCGCGTTCGCGGTTCGCCACCTGGGCGCGGCGGCCGGGGTGATGGTCACCGCGAGCCACAACCCGGCCGCGGACAACGGGTACAAGCTCTACCTCAGTGACGGCGCCCAGGTCATCCCGCCCGCCGACGCCGAGATCGAGCAGCTGATCGCCGGCCTCGGGCCGCTGTCCCAGATCCCGGTGGCCAGGGCCGGGAGCCCGCTGATCACCCGGCACGGCGACGAGGTGGCGCGGGCGTACCTGGACGCGGTGGTGGCGGCCGCCGCCGGGCCGTCCGCTCCGGGCACGGGTCGTCGGGTCCGGACGGGTCTGAACGTCGTCTACACGCCGATGCACGGGGTGGCCGGGCAGCTCATGCTGCGCGCGCTCCGGCAGGCGGGTTTCGCGGCGCCGCACGTAGTGGCGGCGCAGGCCGAGCCCGACCCGGACTTCCCGACCGTCGCGTTTCCCAACCCGGAGGAGCCGGGTGCCCTCGACCTGGCGCTGGCCGACGCGCGCCGGCTCGGCGCCGACCTGGTCGTGGCCAGCGACCCGGATGGCGACCGGATGGCCGTGGCCGTTCCCGATCCGGGGCAGGGTTGGCGGGTGCTGACCGGAGATCAGGTAGGCGCCCTGGTCGGTGCCAGCTTGATCAGGGCCAGCCTGCTGGAGCGGACCGCGGGCGCGCCGCAGGAGCGGCTAGTCGCCTCCACCGTCGTCTCCTCGACGTTGCTTTCCAAGATCGCGGCGGCGGCCGGCGTCCGATACGCCGAGACCCTGACCGGATTCAAGTGGATCGCCAGGGCGGCCGACGGCCTGCCGGGTGTGCGTTTCGTCTTCGGCTACGAGGAGGCCCTCGGCTACGCCGTCGGTGACGTGGTGCGCGACAAGGACGGCATCGGCGCCGCGCTGGCCATGCTTCGGCTGGCGGAGACGGCGAAATCGGAGGGCCGTTCGGTCCTTGAGGTTTACGACGACCTAGAGAGGGCGCACGGCGTGCACCTGACCTCCCAGCTGACCCTGCGGACGGCCGATCAGGCGCACGTCATGAGCCAGCTCAGGTCGTCGCCGCCGACCGCCTTCGGCGGCGAGCCCGTATGCGGCCTCACCGACCTCGCCCGGGGCGCCGCGGCTGATAGCACGCCCGCAGTGCCGCGGGCCGACGTGCTGACCTTCCGGCTGCCCGGCGCTCGCGTGGTGCTGCGGCCGAGCGGCACCGAGCCGAAGATCAAGTGTTACATCGAGATCACCGAACCGCTGGCAGGCCGCTCGCTCGGGGCCGCTCGCGAGGCCGCCGCCAAACGCCTGGCTCCGCTGCGGGCCGCGCTCGAAGCGACGCTGGCAGGCGCCTGACGAGGGCCCTCAGCGAGCGTTCAGCCCTTCTGTTCTTCCCGGCGGTATTACATCAGAATGAGACGAGCGGTCGGCGCCCGGCGTGATAGCCAGGTGAGATGCCGCCGTGGCACGCGACATGAACGATGTTGTTCTACTCCAGGAGGTCACGCATGAGCGCTTCCATCGACGGGACGGCCATCGACAAGGTACTGCGGGACGCGGTGGACTCCGGCGGGGTCCCGCAGGTGGCCGCGATCGCGGCCGACCGCGACGGCGTCATCTACCAGGGCTCGGCGGGGCCGCGGGCGGTCGGCGAGAGCGACCCGGTCACGGTGGACACGCTGTTCCGGATCATGTCGATGACCAAGCTGCCGGCTACGGTGGCCGCGCTCCAGCAGGTGGAGCAGGGCCACATCGACCTGGACGCGCCCGTCGCGGACTACTGTCCCGAGTTCGCCCAGATCCAGGTGCTGACCGGCTTCGACGGGGACACCCCGAGGCTGAGGCCCCCGGCTCGGCAAGCCACCGTCAAGAACCTCATCACGCACACCAGCGGCCTGAGCTACTGGTTCTTCAGCGATCTGCTGATCCAGTGGGAGAAGGTGACCGGCGTCCCGAACGTGGTCGCGGGATCGAACGCGTCCTTCACCGCCCCGATGCTGGGCGACCCAGGCGAGGCGTTCAGGTACGGCATCAACATCGACTGGCTGGGCAAGGTGGTGGAGGCGGTCACCGGCGCCGGCCTGGACGTGGCGATCAAGCAGGGCGTCACCGGGCCGCTCGGCATGGACCAGACCACGTTCCTGATGAACGACGACCAGCGGCCGAACTCCACCCCGGTCCACGTCAAGGGCGAGGACGGCGCCTGGGTGTCCATCGGGGAGATCCTGAATCAGACGCCGGACTGGTGGGCCGGCGGACACGGACTCTACGGGCCGCCGAGCGACTACATCAAGCTCCAGCGGGCGCTGCTCCGCGGCGGCGAGCTCGACGGCACCAGGATCCTGCGCCAGTCCACGGTGGACGAGGCCTTCACCAACCAGATCGGCGACCTGGACTTCCCCGCCGAGCTGCCGACCAGCGACCCCGCGGCGACCTGCGAGTTCAACGCCGGCCCGGGCTTCAAGTGGGGCTACGGGCTGCTGCTCAACACCTCGGATTTCCCCGGCATGCGACGGGCCTGGTCCGGAGCCTGGGCCGGCCTGTGCAACACCCAGTTCTGGGTGGACCGCACCACCGGCGTCTGCGGCGCCATCTACAGCAACTTCCTGCCGTTTGTGACACCCGAGGCCCTCAAGCTGTACAACGACTTCGAGCTGGCGCTCTACGCGTCGCTGTGACCCGGTCCGGGCCCGCTAGCCAGCGGTGAGGGCGCGGGCCTGGACCACATCCTCGCGCATCTGGGCGACCAGGGCCTCGACGGAGTCGAACCGCTCCGTGCCGCGGAGCCGGACGGCGAAGTCGATGGCGGCGTGGGCGCCGTATAGGTCCAGGTCGTCACGGTCGAGCGCGTACGCCTCGACGGTGCGGTCGCCGATGCCGAACGTCGGGTTGGTGCCGACCGAGATCGCGGCCGGCCACCGGCCCGCCTCGGTTCCGTCCAGGTCCAGGCTAGTCAGCCAGCCGGCGTACACGCCGTCGGCCGGCGTCGCGGTATATGGCGGGGTCTCCAGGTTGGCGGTCGGGAAACCCAGCCCTCGGCCGCGCATGTGACCGCGGACGACGACGCCCTCCACCCGGTGCGGGCGGCCCAGCGCGCTGGCCGCCGCGGCCACGTCACCGGCGGCCAGCTGCTCCCTGATGTAGGACGAGGAGATCGTCACGCCGTCGGCCACGAGCAGCGGGACGCCTTCGGCGGTGAAGTCGTACTTCTCGCCGAGCTGAATCAGCAGCGGCACGTCCCCCACGGCCTTGTGGCCGAACCTGAAGTTCTCCCCCACCACCACGGCCGCGGCGTGCAGCCGTTCGGACAGGACCACCCGGACGAACTCATCCGGGCTGAGCCTGGAGAAATCCAGGTTGAACGGAAGCACGCAGACCGCGTCGGCGCCGAGGCCCGCCAGCAGTTCGGCCTGCCGCCGCGAGGTGGTGAGCAGCGGCGGATGCGAGCCCGGCCTGACGACCTCATCCGGGTGCGGGTCGAAGGTAATCACCACGACCGGCAGGTTCCTGGTGCGCGCGATCTGTTCGGCTCGGCCGATGATGCGCTGGTGGCCACGGTGCACGCCGTCGAACACGCCGATCGTCGCGACGCACTCAGCCCAGTCGGAAGGCACCTCGGCCAAGCCGTACCAGCGGTACACGATCCCCGTTCCTCCTTTGACGGCAGACCACAAGCCTAAAGCCTCAGGCGAAGACGACGAGCGGCCTGGCTTGTCCCGACTCCTCGGTAACCAGGGCGACCAGGGTGCCGTCTGGCGCGAAGGCCGCCGTCGGGGCCTGCGGGTCTGTGCTGGCCGCCGCGGCTAGGCGGCCGCCGTTGGCCAGCCGACGGGCCTCGTCCGCAGTCAGGTTCCGGCGCGGGAACGCCGCCGAGGCGGCCTGGGCCAGCGGCAGCACCTCGAACCGGTCGGCCAACTGCTCCAGGGTGCGGGCGTCCTGGACGCCGTACCCGCCCACCCTGATGCGACGCAGGCGGGTCAGGTGACCGCCGGTACCCAGCGCGGTACCCAGGTCGCGGGCCAGGGCCCTGATGTAGGTGCCGCTCGAGCAGCGCACGGTGGCGTCGACGTCGAGCAGTTCGGCCTCGCGACGCACGGCGGTGATGGTGAACTCGTAGACCGTTACCGGCCGGGCCTGGAGCTCCGGTGCGGCACCCGCCCGGGTCAGCTTGTAGGCGCGCTGCCCGCCGACCTTGATCGCGCTGACCGCGGGCGGCACCTGCTGAATCTCGCCGACCAGCCCGGCTA
This sequence comes from Streptosporangiaceae bacterium, assembly GCA_049676235.1. GTDB lineage: Bacteria > Actinomycetota > Actinomycetes > Streptosporangiales > Streptosporangiaceae > Palsa-504. Next base: position 3,125 of record JBAUAY010001053.1, on the reverse strand, counting down.
CTGCCTTATGAAGCGTTTCCGCGGAAACGTCCGCGGCCGGCGCGCTGCCGGTGATCTCCCCCTCCGCGTCGTCGGTGCTGGTCGACTGGCCGAGCCTGATCGTGGCCGCGTATTCCTTCTCGGTCAGCGTCAGATACCCGAGCAGCCTGGTGGCCTTCTCCACGCCGACCACCAGCACGCCAGTCGCCATCGGATCTAGCGTCCCGGCGTGCCCTACCTTCTTGGTTCCGGCCAGCCGCCGGACCCGCGCCACGACGTCATGCGACGTCATGCCGCCGGGCTTGTCCACGATGACCAGGCCACTCTGTCTCACGGGCCCCTTCGGCTCGGTCACGAGTCGTAGTCGTCCTCATCGGAAGCTTCGGCAGGCTTGCGGTAGGGATCGGGGTCGCCGGCCGGAACGGCACCCTCGCGGCTGCGGGCGAGTTCGGCGTCCGCGTGCCGGGCCTTAGTGACCAGGTCCTCGATCCGCTTGGCGCTGTCCGGGAGCACGTCGGCCACGAACTCAAGCGACGGGGTGTGCCGCAGGCCGATCTGCCTGCCCACCTCGGACCTGATGATGCCGGTGGCGCTCGCTAGCGCCACCGCGGTGTCGGCCCGCTCCTGATCAGATCCGTACACCGTGTAGAACACGGTGGCCTCGCGCAGGTCGTTGGTCAGCCGGGCCTCGGTGACGGTCACGAAGCCGAGCCTAGGGTCCTTGATCCGGCGCTCCAGCATTTCCGCGACGATCTGGCTGATCTGGTCGGCCAGCTTGCGCGCCCTCGCGGCGTCCATGCTCCGTCACTCCTCCTCGTTGAACAGCCGCTGCCGGGCCGACAGCAGCTCGATCTCGGGGTGCCCGGCCACTAGACGCTCACACTCGTCGAGCACGCTCATCGCGTTGGTGGCCGTCGCGGACACGACGGCTACGCCTATCTCGGCGCGCCGGTGCAGATCCAGGTGCCCGGTCTCGGCGACCGCGACACCTGGATAGCACCGGCGCAGCTCGGCAACCAGCGGGCGGACGACGCCTCGCTTGCCCTTCAGCGAGTGCACGTCGCCGAGCAGCACATCCAGCGTCAGCGCCGCGACGTACACGGCATCACTCCGCTCCTGCCCGAGTAACTCTGCCCGATCAACTGGGCCCGATTAGCTGGGCCCGATTACCTGGGGCCCGGATACCTGGTCAGACCCTTGGCTTCTCCCTCATCTCAAAGGTCTCGATCGTGTCGGCGATCCTGACATCGTTGTAGCCGATGCCGATACCGCACTCGTAGCCCTCGCGGACCTCGGTCGCGTCCTCCTTGAACCGCCGCAGCGAGTCCACCGTGAGGTTGTCGGAGATCACCACGCCGTCCCGGATCAGCCGCGCCTTGCTGCCGCGGTGGATCGAGCCGCTGCGGACGATGCAGCCGGCTACGTTGCCGATCCTGGGCACCCGGAAGACCTCCCTGATCTCCGCCGTGCCGAGCTGGGCCTCCTCGAACTCGGGCTTGAGCATGCCCCGGAGCGCCGCCTCGACCTCCTCGATCGCCTGGTAGATGATCGAGTAGTAGCGGATCTCCACGCCCTCGCGCTGGGCCAGCTCGCCCGCCCGGCCGGCCGGCCGGACGTTGAAGCCGATGATGATCGCGTCCGAGGCGATGGCCAGGTTGACGTCGTCCTGGGTGATCGCGCCGACGCCGCGGCCGATCACCCGCAGGTTGACCTCTTCGCCCACATCGAGCTGGAGCAGCGCATCCTCCAGGGCTTCCACCGAACCGGACACGTCACCCTTGATGATGAGCAGCAGTTCTTCGCGCTCGCCGGCCTTGAACGCCGAATCCAGGTCCTCGAGCGTGACCCGCCGCCGTCCCTGGGCGAACTGGGCGATGCGCTCCCGGGCCTCCCGGCGCTCGGCGATCTGCCTGGCCATCCGGTCATCGGAGACGACGAGGAAGTTGTCGCCCGCGTCGGGCACGGCGGTCAGGCCGAGCACCAGGACTGGCCGGGACGGCGCCGCCTCGAGGATCGGATCGCCGTTCTCGTCCAGCATGGCGCGGACCCGGCCGTACGCCTCACCACAGACGATCGAGTCACCGACGTGCAGCGTGCCGCGCTGCACCAGCACGGTGGCCACCGGGCCGCGGCCCTTGTCCAGGTGCGCCTCGATCGCCACACCCTGCCCGTCCTGCTTGGGGTTGGCGCGCAGGTCGAGCGAGGCATCGGCGGTCAGGATGATCGCCTCGAGCAGCTCGGTAATGCCGATCCGCTTGGTCGCGGACACGTCCACGAACTGCGTGTCACCGCCGAACTCCTCCGCGACGAGCCCGTACTCGGTCAGCTGGGCCCGCACCCGCTGCGGGTCGGCGCCCTCCTTGTCGACCTTGTTGACGGCCACCACGATGGGCACGCCCGCGGCCTGGGCGTGGTTGAGAGCCTCGGTGGTCTGCGGCTTCACGCCGTCGTCGGCCGCCACCACGAGCACCACCAGGTCGGTGGTCTCGGCACCGCGGGCCCGCATGGCCGTGAAGGCCTCGTGACCGGGAGTGTCGATGAAGGTGATCTTGCGTTCCTCACCGTCGACCTCGGTAGTCACCTGGTAGGCGCCGATGTGCTGCGTGATGCCGCCGGCCTCACGCGCCTGCACGTTGGTGTGCCTGATCGCGTCGAGCAGCTTGGTCTTGCCGTGGTCGACATGGCCCATGACCGTGACGACCGGCGGACGGGCCATCAGGTCGGCGTCCTCGCCCTCGTCCTCGCCGAACTCGATGTCGAACGACTCGAGCAGTTCCCGGTCCTCTTCCTCGGGCGAGACGACCTGAATGCTGTAATTCAGCTCCGCGCCGAGCAACTGAAGGGTCTCGTCGTTGACCGACTGGGTGGCGGTCACCATCTCGCCGAGGTGCAGCATGACCTGGACCAGCGACGCGGGGTTCGCACCGATCTTGTCGGCGAAATCACTCAGCGAGGCGCCGCGGGACAGCCGGACCACCTGGCCGTTGCCGCGAGGAACCTGGACGCCGCCGATCGACGGCGCCTGCATGTTGTCGAATTCCTGACGCCGCTGCTTCTTCGACTTCCGGCCCCGCGACGGGCGTCCGCCGGGACGCCCGAAGGCGCCCTGGGTGCCGCTGCGGCCGCGACCGCCGCCCGGACGAGGC
>JBAUAY010001052.1:0-2323 GCA_049676235.1 Streptosporangiaceae bacterium | reverse complement strand
CGTCGGAGAATGGCGCCGGGGCACCCACTACAGCGCAACCAGCCCGGAGCTGTGCCTGTGGGTCTATGCCACCATTGTCGAGACCGCGCTGAACAGCTACAGCACGTTCGTTCGCCCGCTCGACGGGGACGAGCGGGCCGAGCTTTACCGGGAGAGTGAGCGATTCGGTCAGCTCTGCGGCGTAGAGAAGGACATCCGGCCGGCCAGTTATCGGGACTTCCAGGACTACTACGCCAGGACGCTTTCCCGGCTCACGGCCGGCGACCAGGCCCGCTCGGCCGCCCGTATGATCCTGCGGGCCAGGCTGCGCGGGATCCCGGTCCCGCCGTGGGGCTACCTGCTCGCCGCGGGCCTGCTGCCCGCGCCGCTGCGAGCGCAGTACGGCTTGCGCTGGTCCGCGGCCCAGCGAGCGCTGTGGTCGCTGTTCACGCACGCCACTCATGTCGTGATGTGCCGGCTGGCTCCGCCCCGGATCCGGTTCTGGGGCCATTATCACGTGGCCGTGGCGCGCTGCCGCACAGCAGCTGATCTGCACGTATCCGGCGATTGGCTGCTGGAACCCGGTCGCCGTGACGAGGTCACCTCGACGAGCCTGCCGGGCCGGTTCGTCGAGGTGACCTCAAAATGAGCTGGCGATCAAGGCGCGCAGGCTGGATGCTGGAGCGCATGCCGTGGACAGCGCCGCAGATCACCCGCCAGAACGTGCCCTACGTCGCCGGGGACCGGCAGATGCTGGAGGCGTGGCTGGACTTTCACCGCCAGACGCTGCTGAACAAATGCGGCGGCCTGACCGCCGCGCAGCTCCGGCAGCGTGCCGTCCCGCCGTCGAACCTTTCCCTGCTCGGGCTCATCCGTCACATGGCCGAGGTAGAGCGCGGCTGGTTCCGCCGCCGCATCGCGGGAGAGGACGTCGGCTATCTCTACTCCAGCGAGGCTGACCCCGACGGGGAGTTCGACCACGTCGACACCGCCGACGCCGAGCACGACTTCGCCGTATACCGGCGCGAGGTCGAACTGGCCCGCCAGGCCGCCGCGGGCCGGGACCTGGACGCGACGTTCTTCCACTCCCACCGCAACGCCCAGATGAGCGTGCGCTGGGTGTACCTCCATATGATCGAGGAGTACGCCCGGCATAACGGCCACGCTGACCTGCTGCGCGAGCGGCTCGACGGCGCGACCGGGCTCTGACTGCGCTACAGGCAAGCTGGCGTTAACTTTCGGCAGTCAGCAGGGCGTGTGACCGGCCGGGCGTGCCCACAGGCCGCCATCATCGTGGTCTGCCTACCGAAATGTGCCCGGAGGGGACAAACTGAGCTGATGAGGGTCGTCGTGACCCTGATTGGCCCGGACGGCACCATGCGGCGCCGGATGGTTGACACCGCCACGTCCAGCGACACTGGCCCGTGGGAGGAACTCCTGGCACGGGCACTGGCCGCCCTGCCGCCCTACCGCGCGGTTCCGGGAGGGGCGGTCTACCATCTTCGCGTCGATGACCAGGTTGTCCTGGTCGCCGGGCAGGACTTGTCCGGGCCGCTGTACGACCTGGTCACTGCCGTGCTGGCTATCGGCGAGCCGCCTCATTGAGCCGGTAGCCGGCGTGCTTATCGAGGCATTTCCTGTCAGCCATCGGTGTGAGCCTGGCGGTGGTGCAGGAATCTCCGGGTCAGATCCGCGATCAGGTCGGGCTGCTCGTCCAGAGCGAAGTGGCCGGCGTCGAGGACGTGCACCTCGGCGTCCGGCACGTCCCGGCGATATGCCTCGGTCTCCTCGACCTGGAACGACGGGTCGTAGCGACCCCATACGACCTGCAGTGGCGGCTGGCGCTTGCGGAGCCAGCCCTGCCAGGCGGGGTAGCTCGCGACGTTGGTGCGGTAGTCGTAGAACAGATCGGTCTGGATGTCCTGCTGGCCGGGCCGGCTGAGGAAGGCGAACTCGTCGGTCCACAGGTCCGGGTCGTAGTTCTCTGCGTTCGGGCTGGTTCCGACGTGGCGCTGCCGCGTCGCCGCGAAGGAGAAGAAGTTCTCCCGCAGCGCGGCCTCGTGTGTTTCGCGGTCAGCCCAGAACTCTCGCCGGGTCTTCCATAGCGGACCGAGACCGTCCTCGTGGGCGACGGCGTTCTGGACGATGAGCGCTTCGAGTCGCTCGGGATATGCGATCGCGAGCCGGAACCCACCGGGCCGCCGTAGTCCTGCACGACGAGGGTGTACTTGGTCAACCCGAGAGCCTGGGTGAAATGGCCGGCGACCGCGGCTAGGTGGTCGAAGGTGTACGCGAACTCCGTGTGGCTGGGTGCGTCGCTGTGCCCGAACCCGGGATAGTCCGG
>JBAUAY010001051.1:0-6668 GCA_049676235.1 Streptosporangiaceae bacterium | reverse complement strand
AACTTCCGGGACAAGGCCCAGATGAAGGCGGTGCTGCGGGCCGCGGGCGTGCCGTGCGCCAGGTACCGGCTGGCCAGCTCCGCGACCGACGCGGAAGACTTCGCCAGACAGGCCGGCTTCCCGCTGGTGGTCAAGCCGCCGGCTGGGGCCGGGGCTAAGAGCACCTTCCGCCTCGACGATCCCGGTGACCTGGCGGCCTGGCTGGAGACGGCCCCGCCGGCTCAGGACCGGCCCGCGCTGCTCGAGGAGTTCCTCACCGGAGAGGAGGGCTCCTACGACAGCGTGATGGTGGACGGGCAGATCGTCTGGGATTCGGTCTCGAACTACCTGCCGACGCCGCTCGAGGTACTGCGCCATCCGTGGATGCAGTGGGTGGTCCTGCTGCCCCGCGACATCGACGGCCCCGACTACGCCGTCATCAAGCAGGTGGCCCCGGGAGCGCTGCGCGCCCTCGGGCTGCGTACCGGGCTCACTCACATGGAATGGTTCCGGCGCCCGGACGGCACGGTCGCCGTGTCCGAGGTCGGGGCGCGGCCGCCGGGCGCCCAGATCACCTCGATGCTCTGCTACGTGCACGACTTCGACCTCTACACCGCGTGGGCGCGGCTCATGGTGGACGGCGGTTTCGAGCCGCCGGAACGCCGCTGGGCCGCTGGCACGGTCTACCTGCGCGGACAGGGCGCGGGTCAGATCAAGGCCACCCACGGCCTGGACACGCTGCCGCCCGAGGTGAGCTCCCTGGTCGTCGACTCGCGGCTGCCCCGGCCGGGCCAGCCGTCCTCGGGCAGCTACGAAGGCGACGGCTACATCACCGTGCGGCACCCTGACACGCCGGTGGTCACCGAGGCACTCAAGCGCCTGGTCACTACCGTGCATGTGGAATTGGGCTGACCACGATGAACGTGCTGATGATCTCGCCCGGTTATCCGGCGGAGATGGCGTTCTTCACCCGCGGGCTCAGCCACGCCGGAGCGGACGTCATCGGCCTCGGCGACCAGTCGCCGGAGGCCCTGCCGGCCATCGCAAGGGACGCCCTGGCGCACTACGTCCACGTCGGCTCGCTGGCCGCGGACGACCACGTCTCAGCGACCGTGCGCGACCTGGCCAGGCAGGTGCGGATCGACCGGGTGGAGTGCCTGTGGGAGCCCTACATGATCCTGGCCGGGCGGCTGCGGGAAGAACTCGGGCTCCCCGGGCTGACGGTGCAGCAGACCGTGCCGTTCCGGGACAAGGAGCGGATGAAGCAACTGCTGGATGCGGCGGGCCTGCGGACCCCGCGGCACGTCGCCGTGGGGACGGTCGCGGGCGTGTGGGCGGCTGCGGACCAGATCGGCTTCCCGCTCATCGTCAAGCCTCTCGACGGGGCCGGCTCGGCGGACACCTACCGGGTCGACTCGACCGCCGAACTCGACGCGATCCTGCCCAGCCTCCGGCACGTGCCGCAGGTCAGCGTCGAGGAGTTCATCGACGCCGAGGAGTTCACTTACGACACCATCTGCGCCGGCGGGCGGGTGCTCTTCGAGAACATCTGCCAGTACCACCCGCGCCCGCTGATGACCAAGATGCACGAGTGGATCAGCCCGATCACGATGGCGCTGCGCGACCTGGACGAGCCTGGGCTGCAGGGCGGCCGGGAACTTGGCGCCGCCGTGCTCCGGGTCCTCGGCTTCCGCGACGGGTTCACCCACATGGAGTGGTACCGCAAGGCCGACGGTGAGGTGGTGTTCGGCGAGATCGGCGCCCGCCCGCCGGGCGCCCGCACGGTCGACGTGATGAACTACGCCACCGACACCGACCTGTTCACGGCCTGGGCGCACGCCGTCACGCACGGGCGGATCCCGCAGCCGGTCGAGCGGCACTACAACGCCGCGAGCATCTTCAAACGGGCCAGCGGCGCGGGCCGGATCACCCGCTACGAGGGCCTGGACCAGCTGCTGGCCAGCTACGGCGAGCGCGTCGTCGCGCTCGAGCTGCTCCCGGTCGGCGCGCCGCGGCGAGACTGGCGGGCCACCACCATCGGCGACGGCATGGTGATCGTCCGCCACCCCGAATTGCCGCAGGCGCTGGAGATCGCGCAGCGCTTCGCCGCCGAGCTGCACCTGTTCGCGGGTTGATGGGAAAGCGCCCGGCCAGTAGCGTCCAGACCATGATGCCGGACCAAGGGTCGCTCACCGCCGCTGTGCGGCAGGTGCTGCCGTCCGCCCGCGCCGACCTTGAGCGGCTGGTGCGGATCCCGTCGGTGTCGGCGGATCCGGCCGCGGCCCCGCGCCTATGGACCAGCGCTGGGGAGGTCGCCGCCATGCTGCGCCAGGCCGGCCTGCCTGAGGTCGACGTGCTGACTGCCGGGGACAGCCGGCCCGCGGTGCTGGGCCGCAGGGCCGCCCCTCCGGGCGCCCTCACGGTTCTGCTGTATGCGCACCACGACGTCCAGCCCCCGGGCGACCCGGCGGACTGGGACAGCGACCCGTTCGAGCCGACCGAACGAGACGGGCGCCTGTTCGGGCGCGGCGCCGCCGACGACAAGGCGGGCGTCGCGGTGCACCTGGCGGCGCTGCGGGCGCACGGCGACCGGCTCCCGATCGGGGTCACCGTGCTCGTCGAGGGCGAGGAGGAGATCGGCTCGCCAGCGCTGCCGGAGTTCCTGGCGGCCTACGCCGACCGGATCGGCGCCAACGTGGTGGTGTTCGCCGACGCGGCGAACTGGACCGCGGACACCCCGGCGCTGACCACCACGCTGCGCGGCGGGACCAGCGTGGTCGTGGAGGTGCGCACGCTGCAGCACGGCGTGCACAGCGGCCTGTACGGCGGCCCGGCCCCCGATGCGCTGACCGTGCTGTGCCGGATGCTGGCCACCCTGCACGACGAGCGCGGCGACGTGGCGGTGCCCGGCCTGACCCGCGGCCCTGGCTCCAGGGGGGCGGACCCGCTCGACCTGACCGAGTCGCAGTTCCGCGCCGAGGCCGGGGTGCTCGACGGGGTGCAGTTGACCGGTTCCGGCGGCCTGACCGACCGGCTGTGGGCCGGTCCGGCGATCGCCGTGATCGGCATCGACGCGCCGTCGGTGGCGGCCGCCTCCAACACGCTCATCCCGGCCGCGCGGGCCAAGGTGAGCATGCGGGTGGCTCCCGGGGACGACGCGATCGCCGCCCGCGAGGCACTCGCGGAGCACCTGATGGCCAGCGCGCCGTGGGGGGCGCAGGTGAGCGTGCAGCCGGGCGCGATCGCCGCGCCGTTTACCGCACGGACCGGCGGACGGGCGTATCAGGCGGCTCGTTCTGCCCTAGAACAGGCCTGGGGGAGGCCGGCCGTCGCCGCCGGCGCGGGCGGATCCATCCCCTTCGTCACCGCCTACGCCGGTCTCTTCCCGCACGCGGAGATCCTCATCACCGGGGTGGAAGACCCCGACACCCGGGCGCACGGCGCCAACGAGAGCCTGCACCTGGCCACCTTCGAGCGGGCCTGCCTGGCTGAGGCCCTGCTGCTGCGCCACCTCGCCCCGTTATCAGCCTCGGATCGGTCAGGCGCGGGTTCCTGCTCCCCAGTAGAACGGCCCGGACGTGGCGGTGACCTTGATGTTCCAGCCGATTCGCCGGAGCCGCTGTTCGAGGTCCGCCGGCTGGTGGGGGACCTTCACTATCCGGTAGGACGTTCCGTCAGCCAGCCGGCGGCGGATGGTCGAGGACGAAGGGCCTTCCACGAGCTCGTCGGGAGTGCGGTAGGCGTCGTCGGCGAAGAATACGCGGCCGTCTTCCTTCAGGCAGTCGGCCATCAGTGACCAGAAGGACGCAAAGCGTCCGAGCGGTACGTGCGAGAGCCAGAAGCCGATGAAAACCATGTCATAACGGCGGTCAGGCGTCCAGGTGAACAGATCGGCCTGAATGAAGCGCACCCGTTCACCGCCGACCCTGGCTGCCGCAATGGCGAGCATTTCCGGAGACGCGTCTACGGCCGTGACGTCCGTGGCGTGACGCAGCAGCTGGCCGGTCCACACGCCGGGACCGCAGGCGAGTTCGAGCACGCTTCCGGTCGGCTGGAATGCCTCAAGCGCCTCGATCACCTCACCGCCGCCTGGAAGATCCAGGCCCTGGTCTAGATAATCCGCGGCAATGGCCCGGTAGTAGCTGACCTGCTCATCGAGGAGCCGCTCCTGCTCGTCACCGCCAGCTGATCCCATCGCACCGATCCCTGTGTCCGGGTTCATTGTCCGCTACACAATAGCCATCACCGCAGAAATGACATCCGGATCGGCCACCCGGCGGGACGGCAAATGATGCCGAATCAACTCTGGCCAGCCTGGATGTCGTGGTCAGTACCGCCCGGCGGCCGGAAGCCGGCTGTCAAAGGCGGCGCTGGCTTGCCTGGCCAAAATGTCGCGCAGCTCGTACGTGATGCTGTCCGGGTACCGGTCAAAGGTCGCTGCCAGATCGCACCGCTGCGCCGGGGTTGAGTATGCGGCCAGCTCACGCTCTAGCCCCCGGCGCCGCGGGCAGCCCTGCCAGCGGGTCCGTACCATGCGGGCCAGCCGCATCAGGCCAATGACCACGAGCAGCGCGCCAGTACGGATAAACCTGGGGATCCGCCCAGTGCGTGCTGGCCGCGTGAGCCGGGGAGCACGGTACCTGTCGGGAGGGCCGACGGAGGTGCTCAAGATCACCAGATTCCGCCGATGTACTCGCAGCATCATCGCAGCCTCCTGCACCCGGCGCCGCCCTGCGCGTCCTCAATGCTACGCTTCCGCGCTCTTTATCGGATGGGTAAGTCGCTGAGGATCATCCAGCTGTGGCCATGTGCTGGGTACCCGCGGGCCCTCCAGGTCCGCAGATGCCGCGGCGCGCCGGTCGTGGTGGACGGCATTTTCGCATCCGGTCCAAGAGCGGGAAACATGTCGGTTACACTCGTCTCGGCCATGGTCAGGGTCGTCGCTCCCGTGAAGCGGGAGGTCGGCGGTTCGATTCGCCCCTGACCACTCAGCTAGCAGCTCACGGTCGGTTAATGCGGGCTGAAGCCCCGTTACGCGCCCATGCGTCAGAGATGAGATCCAGAGCATCAGAGATGAGATTCAGATGAGCATCGCCGCCTTGTTCACCTGGATGATCACCATTCTGGGTGGCCTCATTCTTCTGGTTATCTGGATCATCGAGTACGACCGTGAGTTCCAGAGCGCGGCCGCGACCCGCTTGCCCGTCCCGGTGATTTCCGCTCACGCGCTGCTGGCCATGGGTGGCCTGCTGTTCTGGATCGCCTACCTTTTGCTAGATGAAGAGCGGCTGGCCTGGGCGGCGGTCGCCATCCTGGCCACCGTCGCCGTCCTGGGACTGATCATGGCGGCGCGCTGGATCCGCGTGTACCGCTCCTTCGCTCCCCCCGGCCCGTCGCTGACCAGGAGTACTACTGCCCCTCCGGAACGGAGCTTCCCGGTGCCGGTCGTCGTCGCCCACGGTATCTTGGCCGTCACCACCCTCGTTTTGGTGCTGTTCACCGCGCTTGGCGCTGGCGGGAGCTGACGCCGGTACACCGAGATAGCCCGGAGAAAGGCGAACGGAGGAGCACCAGATGACCAGCAACGCCCGTCCGGGTACCCCCATCCTCGGGAGCCTGCGATCGACAGGCGGCAGGGGTGTCGTGCGCATCGAAGACCGCTACGACACCGATGTTGATGACCTGTGGTCAGCACTCACCGATCCCGGCCGCCTGGTCCGCTGGCACGGGCAGGTAGAAGGCGACCTTCGCCCCGGCGGAGAGTTCCGCCTGTACCTCGAATCCGATGACTGGGACGGTACCGGGCGCGTGCAGGCGTGCGAGCCCCCACGGCGGCTGCTTGTGACGACCAGGGAGACAGACGAGTCCTGGCGGAAGGGTCGCGGCGCGCCGCCGTTCGACGAGGCCATTGAGGCCACGCTGTCGGCCGACGGCGACCAGATCGTCCTGGTCATTGAGGTCCGGGGCATGCCCCTGGACACGATCGCCTTCTACGGGGCCGGGTGGCAGATCCACGCCGAAAATCTCGCCGCCTACCTCGCCGGGCGTGAGCGCGGCGACACCGAGGCGCGGTGGGCCGATCTCGTCCCTCCCTATCAGGACCTGGCGGCCAACATCGGCTAGCTATTCCGTGACTGGCGACATCGGGCGGCTTTTGCGACATATGGCGGCACAGCCGCGGCACCGGTGGCCGTGTCCGCCTGGATCGGTCGACGTTCTTCATAGGTCAGCCGCGAATTCCGTGGACAAACGGGCATAGCCGTGCGGTGAAGTCCGCGACCAAAACTTCTGGCGGCACGCAGCCGAAAGGTCAGAGTGTTTGTACAGCTCAGATGGTGTTTCGCCTGGTGGTGATGGGCGCCCCCAGTAGGATTCGAACCTACGCTCACGGCTCCGGAGGGCGCACGCACCCAAAGCCCTGACCTGCACTGACCTGCCACCCAACCTGACCCACGGGGACAGGTTGGGGATAGACCGGCCCGGGCGCCTCACCTGCTCTGCTCTGATAGGGCCGGGCCCAGTTGGCAAGGACGAACCTAGACAGGCATCAGCCGACGATGACGCCGGTAAGTGCAGTGGTGGTGACCGTCTGTGAGCGCATTGACGAGCTTGCACCCGGGTCATGACGTGCGGTACCTGACGTCGGGGCACGCGCATGGCGGGAACGCCGGGGCGATGAGCTACTACAC
>JBAUAY010001050.1:0-1725 GCA_049676235.1 Streptosporangiaceae bacterium | reverse complement strand
CCTTGCCGCGGCTGAGCACGCCGCGGCTGACGTACGCGTAGAGCGTGGCGGGCTTGACGCCGAGCCGCCGGGCGGCCTCGGCGGCGGACAGGAAGTCGGCCATGCGCTGCCACCCCGCGATCCGTTCAGAACAATTGATTTTAATCAATATTGACGAGAGTTGATCATCTCGTCAATCTGGATGTCATGCCATCGATCCACTTTCTTGACGTGACCAACCGGGACGGAGTGCAGACCGCGCGGACGGGCCTGTCGAAGTTCGGCAAGGTGATGGTCAACTTCTATCTGGGGCGGCTGGGCGTGGCCCAGTCCGAGATCGGGTTCCCTTTCCTGTTCCACGAGATGCCTTACGTCCGGGCGTGCCTGGCGCTGGCGGAGGCGGGCGCGTTCGGCAACCTACGGCTATCCGGCTGGTGCCGGGCCGTTCCGGCCGATGTCGAGGCTGCGCTGTCGGTCCAGGCCGGAGGCGTCGGCCTGCGGCACTACAACCTGTCGATCTCCACCTCGGACCAGATGATCGCCCACAAGTTCCGCGGCAAGCTGGACCGCGCCGCCATCATCGAGGAGATGACGGCGGCCGTCGCGGTGGCCCGCGGCGCGGCGGGTCGCGCCGGAGGCGCGCAGGGTGCGCGTCGCGCCGGAGGCGCGCAAGAGAGGTACAGCATCGGGGTCAACGCGGAGGACGGGTCGCGGACCGACGACGGGTACCTGCTCGAGTTCGCGCTCGCGGCCAGGGACGCCGGCGCCGCGCGGATCCGGTACTGCGACACCATCGGCGGCGACTCCCCCGGGCGGATCAGGGAGCGGTTCGCCAAGCTCGCCTCCGCCGTCGGCATCCCGGTCGAGACGCACTGCCACAACGACCTGGGCATGGCCGTGGCCAACTCGGTGTCCGGCGCGCTCGGCGATCTCGACGCCGGCCAGGACGCCTGGATCAACACGTGCGTGAACGGCATCGGCGAGCGGGCAGGCAACGCCGACCTGCTGTCGTGCATCCTGGCGTTCCGGTACGGATTCGGGGTCAGTGAGACGGCGACGATCGGGGATCCGGTCGACCTGTCGTGGGCCCGCAGGTTCGGGCTGTGGGCGGCGTACGCGTTCGGGCAGCCGCTGCCGCCCGCCTGGCCCGGGGTCGGCCGCAACGCGTTCGCGCACGAGTCGGGCATCCACGCCGACGGGGCGCTTAAGGACCGGGGGAACTACGAGCTTTACGACGATTCGGCGCTCGGCCCGTTTCCCTCGGATTGGTACGCACGCGAGGGCCGGGTGGTGCTGACTGGTGAGTACGGCGGCAAGGCCGGGTTCCGGCACGTTCTGGACGGGCTGGGCATCCCGGTGGCCGAGGGCGAGGAGGACCTGGTGTTCTCCCTGATCCAGCTGTGCGCGTCCGCCACCGGCAAGCCGCTGACCGACGACGAACTGCGGCTGATCGCCGGGTACCCGCAGCAGTTGGCGCTGCTGTTCCCCGGGATGGTTCCCGGCCACTAGCCGGGTCGGTGGAGCTCAGGTAGCGCCGGAGACCCGGTTCATGATCTAGCCGAGCCCCACTGCCTGATCCCCCGCGGGGGCACGCACCCACGCCGTTCGGGATATAGATTTCTGATCCTGTGAAGGTTTTTATCTCGTTCGACATGGAGGGCGTGGCCGGGATCGTCGACTGGTCGCAGTGCCGCGCGCCCGGCCAGCCGTACGAGGAGGGGCGGCGGCTGCTGCTCGGCGAGGTCA
>JBAUAY010001049.1:0-2160 GCA_049676235.1 Streptosporangiaceae bacterium | reverse complement strand
TAGCTCTCGACTCCGGCCCGCACTCCCTGCCGCACGACCCGGTACAGGTCGACGAACACCCCGAGCCGGAACAGGTTGTCCACCTCGTCTTCGCGGGTGGCGAAACGGCCCATCAGAGCGCCCACCGCCTCCTGGCGCGTCCCGTGCAGTTCGGTGAGATGGTCGACCGACGTCGGTTCGTAGTGGTTGTAGTGGTACACGCGCAAGCCGGGATTGGCCGTGCGGCGCTCGGTGATGAAGTCGATCAGTTGCTCGAACGCACGCTTCTCGCCCTGACGGTCATAGGACCAGATCTGGGTGTACCGGGGGTGGCCCGACTCGTCGGTATCAGCCGTGTCGACGATGCCGAACAGGTACTGCAGCCCGAACTCCTTGGTGTCCTCGGAGTAGTACCGCGCTCCCTCGATGTCGAAGAACAGGTCCCCGGCAGCGGGTTCGGGCAGGGCGAGAAGACCGCGGTTGCTGATCAGGGCACCCTCGGCGTCGCGTTCTGGCTCCAGGACGTCGTACCGGACGGGCCCGTCGTCACTGGCCACCTGCAACCGGGCCTGCTGACGAGAGCGCTCGAGAGCATCCGGGCTCACCCGGTCCAGCCGCGGGAGGTCGGCCAGGCCGGCGAACTGGCGCCTGGTCGGGATCCCGGCGGCCTTTAGCGCCCGCCGCTGGCCCACCGGCATCCCGGCCACCAGAGACAGGTCGTCGTCCCGCCGTCTGCGGTCGCGGCACAGATCGCTCCACCGGCAGATGGCGCAGTGCTCAACGGGTTCGGGGTACGGCGCGGCAGGCGGATGCTCACCGAGGGTGTCGGCGATCACGGCTTCCAGCCGCCGCCGGGTCTGCCGTTCGTAGGCGGCGTAGTCGCTCACCTTGAACGAGGTGAACTCTCCATGGCCCAGCGCCAGATGCATCCAGCGCGGCTCGATGCCTTGCAGGCCGGCCAGCAGATGCGAGTAGAACGCGGTCTGCAGCACGGCGCGCGCCTTGGCGGACCGGGCCAGCTTGGCGTCGACGACCTCATAGTGGACCCCATCGGGACGCGGTGCTCCGTCCGGGGCGGGGAGCAGGTCGGCCCGGACGAGGAAATCCGGGCGGCCGAGGAGAGCCGGGCCGTGGCCGGGTTCGGACCCGCTTTCTCCGGTCAGCGTGCCCTGGTAGATGAGCTCGACGCCGGTTCTGATAGCGGCCGCCGTCGCGTCGGCGTCCGAAGCGTCCGCAGGGATCTCCGCGACCTCACGTCCCTCGGCGCGGAACCGGTCGAGCACGGCTGTTTCGTGGGCTTCGCCGCGCCGCACGAGGTCCCGGAAGCCGAGGTCGAACTCGCGCGGCGGGCGCAGCCTGCCCTGCGCCATCTGCAGGTCCAGCTGGGTGAGGTGCTGGCAGGCCAGGTAGTTGGCGACGTCGCTGGCCGACAGGCGGAGGTGGCTTTCGGTGATCTTCACGTCACCCCTCCCGATGGGGAGGACGGTCAGCCATGAGCAACACCGTATCCCAGCGTCGCGTGCCGCCCGCTGGCCT
This sequence comes from Streptosporangiaceae bacterium, assembly GCA_049676235.1. GTDB lineage: Bacteria > Actinomycetota > Actinomycetes > Streptosporangiales > Streptosporangiaceae > Palsa-504. Next base: position 645 of record JBAUAY010001049.1, on the reverse strand, counting down.
CAGCCCGCGAATATTTCGCCGCCGGCCGTCTATTTCGGTCTGGCCGGTTCGTCGTACCTGTGAAGCGATCAGAAGTTCTGAACCCGTTCACAGGAGGTTGCGTGATGAGTCTTCCCGATGTCGTGTCGCGCGAGCAGTGGCTGGAGGCCAGGCGCCGGCTGCTGGCGCAGGAGAAGGAGTTCACCGGTGGGCATGACGCCCTGAACGCCAGCCGGCGCAGGCTGCCGATGGTCAAGGTGGAAAAGGAGTACGTGTTCGATGGCCCGGACGGGCCGGTCACCCTGGCCGAACTATTCGGGGACAAGCGGCAGCTGATCGTCCAGCACGTGATGTTCGGTCCCGACTGGGACCAGCCTTGCCCGGGCTGCTCGGCCGCCATCGACGAGCTCTCGTCGGGGGTGATCGACCACATGGGGACCAGGGAGACCGCGTTCGTGTTGGCCTCTCGCGCCCCCTACGACAAGATCGCCGCGAAGGCCAAGGAGCGCGGCTGGTCCGTCCCGTGGTACTCCAGCCATGGCAGCGACTTCAACTACGACTACCAGGTCAGCCTGGATGAGTCCCGCGGCCAGGTCGACTACAACTACCGCGCCGAACCCGGTCTGCTCGGCGGCGAGCGGTCCAGTGAGATGCCGGGCTACAGCT
>JBAUAY010001048.1:0-2863 GCA_049676235.1 Streptosporangiaceae bacterium | reverse complement strand
GCTCTGCGTCGTCGTCGCCGGCCACGGCGGGCCAGAAGCCCGCGAAGCCCTGGTAGTTCTTGCGGCCCAGCAGGATCGTGCTGGCCGTGCTGGCGATCTTCAGCAGGTGCGCCCGTGACTCGTCGGTCAGGGCGTGCGGGACGATCCAGCCCATGTCGTGATCCCCGGCCGGCCCAGTTACCCGGCCGTCCAGGGACAGCGAGATGTTCCCGGTGACGATGCGGTCCTGTGGCTGTCCGGTCATGTCTGCCTCCCGGCGGCTGGTCTGCTTACCCTGTCCAGCCTGGTGATCGCCGGCCGGGAACGGAAATGCCGGTTGGACATCGGGCCCATGCCGAACGTGCATTACCCGACCGGGCCCCGACGGGCGGCGATGCGCCAGACTGGGAGCATGGACGAACCGCAGAACGTGCTGGCGCTACCCCAGGCGCCGGACGCGATCGAGCTGCGCCACCTCCGCGCGTTCGTCGCGGTCGCCGACGACCTCAGCTTCAGCCGGGCAGCCCAGCGGCTGTTCATCTCGCAGCCGGCGCTGAGCCGCCAGATCCGCGGCCTGGAACGCCTCGTCGGCTGCGACCTGTTCCGCCGGTCCACTCAGCGCGTCGAGCTGACGCTGGCCGGCGAGGCCCTGCTGGCGCGGGCCCGGGCGCTGCTCGCCGACCTGGACGACGCGATCTCGGTCACCCGTTCGGTCGGCGGTGAGCTGGCCGGCCGGATGGCCCTGTTGTGGGAGCCGTGGGCGCGCGCGTCGGCCGACGTCGCCGACCTCGACGGCATCCGGGCCGCCCTGGAGGAACTGCACGGGAAGTTCACCCCTCCGCCGGACGTGGCCGTCGCCCCGGTTATCGCAGGCGGGGTGCCCGCGCTGCGGGTCACCCCGGAGGCGGCGTCTCCGGCCTCCGTGCTGTACCTGCACGGCGGCGGCCACGTGGCCGGATCCGCGTTCGGCTACCGACACCTGGCCGGCGCCATCGCCTCCGCGGCGCGGGCCCCCACGCTGGTCATCGACTACCGGCTGGCCCCCGAGCACCCCTATCCCGCCGCCGTCCAGGACGCGGTCAACGCCTACTTGTGGCTGCGCGACACAGCCGGCGACCAGGACAAGATCGTCGTCGCCGGGGATTCGTCGGCCGGCGGCCTGGTCATGTCCCTGCTGCTGGCCCTGCCCGAGCGCGGCCTCCCGATGCCGGCTGGCGCCGTGCTGATGTGCCCGTGGGTCGACCTGACCGGACGGACGCAGCGGCCGCCGCAGGACTCTCCGCTGGTCTTCTCACCGGACACGGCCCACCGCCTCGCCCAGGCCTACCTGGCCGGCCAGCCCGCCGACGACCCGCTGCTCAACCCGCTGCACACACCCCTGGCCGGCCTCCCGCCGCTGCTCATCCACGCCGCCTCCGGCGATTCCGTCCTGCAGGAGGCCCAGCTGCTGACCCAGCACGCGACCCAGTGCGGCGTCGAGGCCAGGCTCAAGATCTATCCGGTGCCGACGCACGCCTTCCACATCTTCTGGAGCTTCCTGCCCGAGGCCAGGCACGCCATCGACGAGATCGGCCGGTTCGTCCGCGCCATGACCACCCCCGAGGAATCCGCCTCCGGCCAGCCCGGCTAACGGCCGTGCACCCAAGGCCTGGTGCTGATCGCTGGTTGTCGCCGCATCGCGGACCTATCCTGGTCGGCGAGGGGAGGCCGATGATGCCCGGTCAGATTGACCGGCTGCCCAGTGGCCCAGGCGCGTGGGCTGAGCTGGCGGCGCAGTCGCTGGTAGAGACCTTCGAGGGCTCGTTCGAGACGGCCGGGGTGGTCGTCGCCGCGACCTGCGTCGACGAAGCCGGTGCCGTCATCCGCGTCAGCCCGGCCGGAACGCCCGCCGACGGGCGGCTGGAGATCGGCTCGGTCACCAAGACGATGACCGCCACGCTGCTCGCGCTGCTGGCCTCCGACGGCACGCTGCGGCTGGACGATGAGGTCGGCCGTTTCCTCGTGGCCGGCGCCAATAGCGGGATCACCCTGCGGCAGTTGGCCACCCACACCTCCGGGCTGCCCCGGATAGCGCCGAATTTCGATGTGCGGCAGGCCGACCCGGTCAATCCCTTTGCCGGGTTCACCGCCGAGCAGGCCGAGGAAGGACTCCGCGAGGCGGTCATCGCGGGCCATCGCCACCTGTACTCCAACTTCGGCTACCAGCTCCTCGGGCTCGTCCTGGAGCGGGCCACCGGGTCCGGCTATCCGGTGCTGCTCGCCGAGCGGCTGCTCAACCCGCTGGGCATGACCCACTCCGGTGCGGGCCGCCTGGGTGCCGGCACCTTCCTGCCCGGTCATTTCCGGGACCGTGAGGTCGGCCACCGGGATCATCCGGTGCCGGGTCCCGGCGGCGTCTCGGTCACGATCGAGGACCTGGCCCGGTACGCGCAGGCGGGCCTGCACCCGCCGCGGACACCGCTCGGCGCCGCCATGACGGCGGCGCAGGCGCCGCAGGTCCGGATCGGCCCGTCCCGTGAACAGGCGCTGGCCTGGGTCGTGGTCGACGGGAACCGGCGCGGACACGGCGGGGGGACCGCCGGCTTTACCTCCTGCCTCATCATCGATCCCAGGCAAGGGCGGGCGGTCGCCCTCATGGCCAGCAGCCATGGCCGCACCCTGGCCCCGGCTGCGCTGCTCGCCCTTTCGGGTGGCGACCCCCGGCAGGCTCTCGCGCGGTCGGCCCGCCCGGCCATCGAGCGCTTCACCGGCCGGGCTCGTGAGGCGGTGCGCGACTCGCGAGCCCAAGCACGCGAACGCGGGCATCATGAGGCCGGCCCCGGGCACCTGCTGCTCGCCCTGTGTGAGCAGCCCCATGCTCTGGCCGCACAGGTGCTGCGCACCG
>JBAUAY010001047.1:0-7899 GCA_049676235.1 Streptosporangiaceae bacterium | reverse complement strand
GCAACGGGGTCCGCCGCGGCGCCGGTCGCCGCCGGGTCGGGGGCGGCGGCCGCCGTCATGGACTTCGGTCCGGCCTGCTCGTCGGTGCCGAAGTCCGGCGCGGGCAGCTTCAGCGGCATGTCCACCGCGCCGGTGGCCACCGCCGCCTCGGCCAACCCAGCGCTGTCCACGCTGGTCACCGCGGTGAAGAAGGCGGGGCTTGTGGACACGCTCAACTCCGCGTCAAACATCACCGTGTTCGCGCCGGATAACGCCGCGTTCGCCAAGATCCCGCCCGCCACGCTGGCCAAGGTCCTCGCCGACAAGGCCGAACTCACCAAGATCCTCACCTACCACGTGGCCTCCGGCCGCTTCACGGCCGCCCAGCTGACCTCGGGTTCGCCGATCAAGACGCTCGAGGGCGCCACCGTCAAGCCGGCCGACATGGGCGGCACCTACACCGTCAACGGCGCCCACGTCGTGTGCGGCAACGTCCAGACCGCCAACGCCACCGTGTACATCATCGACACCGTGCTGATGCCCCCGTCGTCCTGATAACAACAGCGCCTGAACCCAAGCGGAACCGAGGTCCGTTCGGTCCGAAGATCTTCATTCCGAACGGACCTCGGCTTGTGGTCACGACAGCTCCACCATTGCCGGAGATCACGGTGAAGACCCCGATCACGGTGTCCAGCCGCCTCCTAGAGTTGGGCTGGGCGGTACCAGGTGTTCACCTGGTTATCACCTCCGGTTAACGGCGTAGTGGCCTGGCGCCGGATGACCGTGAGACCCTTTCAAGCGGGTCCGGGAGGTGATCGGTGTTCGGCCTGTTCCCGTCGCGGGGCGTGTGGCGCCGACCGGGCCTTAGCCCGGTCGACCTGCTGGTCTTCGCCGCGCTGCTGGCCCTGCTGTTCGGGCTGCTGCGGCTCGCTCCGGCGCTGAACGCCCCGTTCCTGCCGAAAACCGCGCCCAGCACCGTGTCCACCGACCCGGCCAACCTGCCGTACTACGCGGTGCGGTCGCTGCTGCGCATGTTCGTCGCGCTGATCCTGTCGGTCCTGTTCACCTTCGTCTACGCCACCGCGGCCGCCCGGCTGCGTCGCGCGGAGAAGGTCCTGGTCCCGGTGCTGGACATCCTGCAGTCTGTCCCGGTTCTCGGTTTCCTCGCCGTGACCGTCACCGCGTTCATCAACTTGTTCCCGGGCTCGGAACTCGGCCTGGAATGGGCCTCCATCTTCGCGATCTTCACGTCGATGGCGTGGAACATGACCTTCGCGTTCTACCATTCGCTGATCTCGCAGCCGCGCGACCTCGACGAAGCCGCGCGGGTCATGCGGCTGACGAAGTGGCAGCGGTTCTGGCGGCTGGACGTGCCCAGCGGGATGATCCCGCTGGTGTGGAACGGGATGATGAGCTTCGGCGGGGCCTGGTTCTTCCTGGCCGCCTCCGAATCCATCAGCGTCGTGAACCACACCTACGCGCTGCCCGGGATCGGCTCCTACGTGGCCACGGCGGTCGAGCAGGGCAACCTGGGCCACGTCGGTATCGCCATCGCGGTCATGATCGTCATCGTGCTCACCGTCAACTTCCTGTTCTGGCGCCCGGTGGTCGCCTGGGCCGAGCGGTTCAGGACGGAGGAGTCCGCCGCGGCCGAACGCCCCCGCAGTCTCGTACTCGACCTGCTGCGCCGGTCCTCGGTGCCTGATCTGGTGGCCCGCCCGGTACGGCCGGCCGGCCGGCTGCTGGACAAGGTCACCCGGCCGTTCGGCCTGGCCGAGCACCCGCTGCAGCGGCCGGCGATGCGGGCCCGCACCGGGGACGTGTTCTTCTTCGGCGCGGTCAGCGCCGTGGTGGTCTACGGGGCCTGGCGGGCGCTTGACTACGTGCACGTCCACGTCGGGCTGGGCGCGTTCGGCCACGCGTTCGTGCTCGGCGCCGCGACGTTCGCCCGGGTCGTGGTGCTGCTGATCGTGGCCAGCGTCGTCTGGGTACCGATCGGCGTGTGGATCGGGATGAATCCGCGCGTGTCGCGGCTCGCGCAGCCGGTTGTGCAGGTGCTCGCCTCGTTCCCGGCGAACTTCGTGTTCCCGTTCGCCGCGGCGTTCTTCGTCGCGGCCGGCATCAGCCTGAACTTCGGCGGCATCTTGCTGATGGCGCTCGGCGCGCAGTGGTACATCCTGTTCAACGTGATCGCCGGCGCGTCGGCGATCCCCAGCGACCTGCGCGAGGCCATGCGCCTGATCGGCGTGCGCGGCCGGGTGCGCTGGACCAAGTTCATCCTGCCCGCCATCTTCCCCGCCTACGTCACCGGCGGGATCACCGCGGCGGGCGGCGCCTGGAACGCCTCGATCGTCTCCGAGGTGATCACCTACGGCCACCACCACCTGACCGCGACCGGCCTGGGCGCCTACATCGCCCAGGCCACCAGGACCGGGAATTTCCCCGAGGTCCTGATCGGCGTGGTGGTGATGAGCGTGTACGTGGTCGGACTCAACCGGCTGGTATGGCGGCGGCTGTACCGCCTGGCGGAAACGAGGTACTCACTGTGACCATCGGCCCGGTGATCGTGGAGGCCAGCGGCGTCACCAAGACCTTCACCACCCCCGACGGACGCGCCCTGCCCGTGCTGGACGACGTCTCCTTCACGCTGCGCGAAGGAGAGATCGTCGCGCTGCTCGGCAAGTCCGGATCGGGCAAATCTACCTTGCTGCGCTGCGTGGCCGGCCTGATCTCTCCCTCGGCCGGCACCGTGGCCTACCGGGGCAACCCGCTGAACGGCGCGAACCCGGGCGTGGCCATGGTCTTCCAGTCGTTCGCCCTGCTGCCGTGGCTAACCGTGCAGCAGAACGTGGAACTCGCCATGCAGGCCCGCGACGTGCCCGAGGACGCCAGGCGGGCCAAGGCGCTGCGCGCGATCGACCTGATCGGCCTGGACGGCTTCGAATCCGCCTACCCCAAGGAACTGTCCGGGGGCATGCGCCAGCGGGTCGGCTTCGCCCGGGCGCTGGCCGTCGAGCCGGACGCGCTGCTGATGGACGAACCCTTCTCGGCCCTGGACGTGCTCACCGCGGCGAACCTGCGCGGCGAGCTGACCCGGCTCTGGGAGGGCAAGGAGTTCCCGGTCAAGGCGGTCCTGATCGTCACGCACAACATCGAGGAAGCCGTCCAGCTGGCCGACCGCATCCTGGTGCTCTCCTCCAATCCGGGCCGGATCCGGGCCGAGCTGCCGGTCCCACTGCCCCGTCCCCGGGACCGGCAGACCCCCGGTTTCGAGCAGCTGGTGGACACCGTCTACGACATCCTGACCGGCCGGGAGGACGCCGCCGAGCACGCCGTGGCGGCGGTCGATACCTCGGCCGCCACCCCGATCGACGTGCCGCTGCCCGAGGTGTCCGCGGGCGGGCTGTCCGGGCTGCTTGAGATCCTGGCCGCGCGGGGCGGGCAGGACGGGCTGGCCGAACTGGCCGACGAGCTCAGCTTCGAGATCGACGACCTGCTCCCGCTGGTGGACGCGGCCGTCATGCTCGGCCTGGCCCGGGTGCCCGGCGCGCAGCTGGAGATCACCGACCAGGGCCGCGAGTTCGCCGAGGCTGACATCGACGCCAGCAAGAAGCTGTTCGGCGAGCTGATCGCCGAACGCGCCCCGCTGATCAAGGCGATCCTGCGGGCGCTGCACGCCACCAATGACGGCACCCTGCGCGAGGGGTTCTTCCTGGACCTGCTGCGCCGTGGCTTCTCCGCGGACGAGGCCCGCCGCCAGCTCGACATCGCCATCGACTGGGGGCGCTACGGCGAGCTGTTCGAATACGACGCGGAAAGCGGCGAACTGGTGCTGGGCTCCGACCCGGCGGCGTTCGGGGCATGACCTTGGGCCAACCCCGGATAGGCGTGTCGAGCTGCCTGCTCGGCGAGGAGGTCCGGTTCAACGGCGGGCATAAGCGCTACCGGTTCCTCACCGACTCCCTTGACCGGTACGTGGACTGGGTGCCCTACTGCCCGGAGATCCAGATCGGGCTCGGCACCCCGCGCGAGGCGATCCGGCTGACCACCGACGGGCGCCTGGTCAACCGCAGCGGCACCGCCGACCACACGGCGGCCATGACGGCCCTGCCGCTGCCCGCGGACCTGGACGGCTACGTGTTCAAGGCCAAGTCCCCGAGCTGCGGTATCCGCGCCATCCCGCGGTACCGCGACGTCGGGCAGCGTGACCACGGCCAGCGTGACCACGGGCAGCGTGACCACGGGCAGCGTGACCACGGGCAGCGTGACCACGGGCAGTGTGACCACGGGAAGGCCGCTGACCACGCCGGGCGCGGCCTGTACGCTGCGCGGATGCTGGATGCGTTCCCGCTGCTGGCGGCTGAGGACGAGGGCCGCCTGGACGACCCGGGGCTGCGGGAGGCGTTTGTTGAGCGCATTTTCGCCGCGGCCCGGCTGCGTTCTCTTTTCGGCGGGCCGTGGTCGGGCGGGGACCTGGTCGCCTTCCACGCCCGGCACAAGCTGCAGATGCTGGCGCACGACCCGGCGCGCTACCGGTCGGCGGGACGGGTGGTGGCCGCGGCCGGCACCGCTGGGGCCGCCGCCGCGCAGACCATTGCCGCGTACCGGGACCTGTTCCTGGCCGCGATGGCCAGCCCGGCGACCCGCGGCCGGAACGCTAGTGCGCTGCAGCACGCGTACAGCCGGATCGGGCGGGAACTCGACCGACCGCGGCGCGCCGACCTGGTGGGCCGGATCGAGGCCTACCGGCGCGGCGAGGAGCCGCTCAGCGTGCCGGTCGCGCTGCTCGCCCAATACGCCCTGGGCGTGGGCTGGCTGGCCGAGCAGACGTACCTGCGGCCCTTCCCGGCCGAGCTCCGGGTGCGGCACCCCGGGTGAGCGTCACGCCCGAAGCACCCTCTCGCCTTGACTGGATGATTACGCGAGGCGGAACCGGAGCTCGTTCGGCCCATAAATTCCCTGGACCGGAGCGGCGGGTCGGCTGGTGCGGCCCCTCAACTGGGACATTTCACCCATGCCGCTCCCAAATGGGCTGGGGTGGAAGGCGCGAAATCCAATGAACGTGGCGTTCTAGTGAATCTATCCATTAGAACGCCGCGTTCATTGAATCGCGGAGGGACCCGGGTCGGGCGCGGGTGGGGGGTTAGGGGCTGGTGGGGCGGGGGGGTTTGGGGGGGCGTGGGAAGAAGCCGCTGGTCCGCGCGACGTAGTCGGCGTACTTGGGGCGGTCGGCCATCCGCCGTTCGGTGAGCCGCTGGCCCGAACCGCGGGTCAGCAGGAAGGTCATCAGCAGCGGCCCGACTATGGTCAGCAGTTCTACCCAGGAGCCGAAGCTGATCAGGAACAGGCCCCACCACATGCAGAAGTCGCCGAAGTAGTTGGGGTGGCGGGTGTACCGCCACAGCCCGCGGTCCATGATCATGCCCTGGCGGGTCTTTGGGTCGGCCTTGAACCGGGCCAGCTGCCAGTCGCCGACTGACTCGAAGGCGAAACCGCCCAGCCAGACGACGGCGCCGACGATGGTGATCGGCCCGGCCGGAGCCCGCTCCAGCAGGCCAGCCTGGATCGGGAGGCAGGCCAGCCACAAGATCAGGGCCTGGAGCAGGTAGATGGTCCGCAGCGCGTAGAGGTTCTTGTCCCCCTTCGCGCGGCTCAGCAGGTCACGGTAGCGCGGGTCCTCTGGTCGGCCGCGGTTGCGCGAGCCTATATAGATGGCCAGCCGCAGGCCCCAGATGACCGAGGCGACCGCGAGCGTCGCGCGGCGTCCGGGCTGGCCGTATCCGATCGAGCTGACCAACCCGACCAGGGCGACCAGGGCGATGCCGATGCCCCATGCGGTGTCCACCACGCTGTGCTTGCCCGCCTTCAGCGCGACCGCGAACGTGACAGCCATCATGACCAGCAGCGCGGCCGCCGTGGACAGGAGGGTGACGGCGAATGGCCCAGCGGGCAGGCCGCTCACCGGGCGTGCCGGGTACTTGGGCCGTGCCGGATGGCGAGGATCTGGTCGACGCCCATCCGGCCCTCCTCGAAGGCCAGCGCGCCGCCGGCCAGGTACAGCCGCCAGACCCGGATCTGCTCCTGGCTGAGGATTTCCTTGATGGCGGGCAGGTTCTGCTCGAAGTTCTCGAGCCAGGCCCGGATGGTGCGCACGTAGTGGTCCCGCATCCCCTCGACCCCGATGACCTCGAACCCGGCGTTCTCGATGAGCCGGAGCGTGGCGCCCACCGGGCGCATGTCCATGTCGGGAGTGATGTAGGACTCGATGAACGGGCCGCCGCCGGGGGCCCGGGCGCCCCTGGACATCTGCTGGATCAGCAGCCTGCCGTCCGGCCGGAGCCGGTCGTGCAGGGCCGCCAGGAACCGCGGGTACTGCGCCGCGCCGACGTGCTCGCCCATCTCGACCGAGGCGACCGCGTCGTAGCGGTCGTCCAGCGGATCCCGGTAGTCCTGGATCCGGACCTCGGCCCGGTCCCCGAGGCCCAGGCCGCGGGCGCGCTGCCGGACGTAGCCGCCCTGCTCGCGGGACAGGGTCACGCCGGTCACCTGGACCCGGGCCCGGGCCGCGTGGATGGTCAGCGAGCCCCAGCCGCAGCCCATGTCGAGCAGCCGCTGACCGGGCTCGAGGCCGAGCTTGCCGCCGATCAGCTCCAGCTTGGCGCGCTGCGCGTCGGCCAGGGTGTTGTGGCCCGGGGACCAGTAGGCACACGAGTAGGCCATGCTGGGGTCCAGGATGAGCTGGTAGAACGCGGCAGGAAGGTCGTAATGGCCGGCGATCACGGCCCGGTCGCGGGCCCGGCTGTGCAGGCGGCCGCGGACGCGGAGCTCGCAGCCGGGAGGTTCGGGTGGCGGGCCGAGTATCTTCAGCTGGGCCGCTGCCTGGGCCGCGGCCCACCCGGCGGGGGCCAGCGCGATACCGCGTTTTGGTGTGTCCCTCAGGGCGCCCCAGACGTGGCGCAGGCCGTCGGTGAGGTCGCCCTCGAAGTCGAGGTCGCCGCTGATGTAGGCGCGGGCCAGGCCGAGCTCGCCCGGCCGCCAGAGTATCCGCTGCAGCGCCCGCGGTGACCGGATCACGACGACCGGGGCTTTCTCGGGGCCCGCCTCGCTGCCGTCCCAGGCCCGCAGCCGGAGGTCGACGCCGGCGTGCGTCTTGAGCAGGGCCACGATGATTTCGGCTCGGGCCGGCTTGGCGCTGGTCATATTCGGGCCAGGGTCAGCTGGCTGACGCCGATGTACCCGGCGCGGAAGCCGGCTTCGGAGTAGCACAGGTAGAAGTTCCACATCCGGCTGAACACCTCGTCGAACCCGAGGCGGGCCACCTCGTCGGCGCGGGCGCCGAACCGCTCCCGCCAGATCTTCAGCGTCTGGCCGTAGTGGGCGCCGAAGTCCTCCCGGCCGGTGATCCGCAGCCCGGTGGCTTTCGCCAGGCTGTTCTCGATCGCCGTGACGGACGGGAGCAGGCCGCCGGGGAAGACGTACTTCTGGATCCAGGTGTAGGTGTGCCGGGTGGCCAGCATCCGGTCGTGCGGCATGGTGATGGTCTGCAGCCCGATCCGCCCGCCCGGCGCCAGATGCTCGTCGAGGGCGGCGAAGTAGGCGTCCCAGTACCGCTCGCCGACCGCCTCGAGCATCTCGACCGAGCAGATCGCGTCGAACTCGCCCTCGACGTCACGGTAGTCGCGCAGCTCCACGCTGACCTGGCCGGCCAGCCCGGCCTCGGCCACCCGGCGGGCGGCGAGCACCTGCTGCTCCCGTGAGATCGTGACGGTGAGCACGTGGGCGCCCCGGCGCGCGGCACGGATGGCCAGCTCGCCCCAGCCGGTGCCGACCTCGAGCACCCGGCAGCCTGGGCCCACTCCGGCCCGGTCGAGCAGCCGGTCGATCTTGCGCCGCTGGGCCGCTGCGAGCAGTTAGGGCGCC
>JBAUAY010001046.1:0-14868 GCA_049676235.1 Streptosporangiaceae bacterium | reverse complement strand
GACCAGCGCCACGCGGGCTCCGGCCGCGGTCAGCGCGGCCGCCTGCCGGCGCGGGCTGGCCATGAAGCCGATGCCTGCGGCCACCGGCGCGACGATGACCACCCGCTCGTATCCGTGCGCCAGGTCGGCGTTGGCGACGGTGCGCATGCCGCCGTCCATGAAACGGCGTTCTCCGATGGTGACCGGCGGCCAGAGTCCGGGCACCGCGCAGCTGGCGCCCACCGCATCGACCAGGCCCGCGGCCCCGGCGGAATCAAACACCGCGAGGTCGCCGGTCTGCGCGTCCACGGCGGTCACCTTAAGGGGCCGGGAGGGCCAAACGCTGGTAGGCAGCCGGGCCTCGAAGACCTCCCGCCGGTCGGCCTCGGGCACGGTGGGCACGGCCAGCGCCCACCTGCCGATCCGCGCCCGGGCCCGCTTCGGATCCCGGCTGGTATGCACGTCCCACAGCAGCCTGCCGATGAAGTCCCAGCCGATCCGGACGGCGGGCTCGGGAGCCGACGGCGCGAGCTGGGCCTGGTACAGCGCCTCGAGCTCCTGCCCGCAGGCTATGTCCGTGCCGACCACCGAGCCGGCCGATGTCCCGATGATCACGTCGGCCGCGGCTAGGTCGATGCCGAGCCCGGCCAGCCCGGCGATCAGGCCCGTCTCCCAGGCGATGCCGGTGACACCGCCGCCGCCCAGAACAAGCGCGCGTCTGTCCATGACAGTCATCTATACAGCGGAACAGACGCCTGGGCCTAGGGCCTTTGGCACTACTAAGCGCTCAGCACGGCAGAACCGATGCGGGCTGCATTCGTCTCGTGCACGGAGGTGTCCACGGCCACCAGGCCGCACGACACGACATACCTGATCTACCTGGCACCCGTGGCGCTGGCCGGATGCGCGGATGGAGGAGCCCGGGCTGGGAGTACTGGACGGGCCCGGCCCTCAGATCCGCCTGACTAGGCGCGTCCCGTCAAGTCCTTGCCCGTTGGCGTCGCAGCGCGCCAGAGTGAATGATCTGCATTCCCATGCGACCGCCAGAAGAACCAGTCGATGGCCGGTCAGGACGGTGCGCGGAGTTTCCGGCTGGTGGTCTGGTGGCGCCTGACTACCGGGCCAGGGCGCCCATCGGGTCCCAGGCCGGCAGCACGATCGGCTCAGCATCCAGAGCGCTCTGCAGGTCGGCGGCAAGCGCGCTCTTGCGGGCGGCGATCTCGAAGACGTACTGACTGAACCACGAGTCGTTCATCGTGAAGAAGCCGTCCTTGCCGCGGTCGGAGCCCCAGCTGTTCTCCACCCGCCAGCGCCGGGTCACCCCGTCCAGCGCATCGACCCCGGTGAAGAGCATTGCGTGCGTCATCGCGCTTTCGTGGTACCCGAGGCGGGCGGCCTTATCCAGGTCGAACGCGGTGTCATAGACAGATGGCAGGTCGTAGAGCCCGGCGTCCCAGAACGCATACTCGTTGCTCATCATCTTGCCGACGTCGCAGCCGAACCAGACCGGCTCGCCGCCCTGGATCGTGGCCGCGGCAACGTCCTTGATGACCTGCATGCCGACGTTGAGATAGATGACCGGCGGGCCGCCGATGACGTTGCCGAGGTACTCGACGGTGAAGGTCCGGCCGACCGGGCTGGACGGCCGAGGGTCGTTGACCAGGCATACGTACTCGCTGACCGGCAGGTCTACGTACTTGGCGGCGAACTCCTGCGGGGTCAGAACGCCGTCCCGGCAGAACTTCTTGTCCTTGTCTGTCCACTGCCAGTCGAAGCGCTCCGGCGGCGTACCCAGATGGATGCACAGGATCCGGTAGACGACTTCCATGATCTCAGCCTTGACCGCGCGGGCGGCCTCAAGGCCCTCGGCCGCAGCTGCGCGGACAGTCCGCGCGCCCCGGCGAAGCTGGTAGCGCAGGATCGAGTTCATCCGGGCCGTGTCCGACGAGCTCTGCGTCTCCGGCATGTAGCCCTTGGGGACCAGGCCGTGCTTGGCCACCAGAGCGGCGAACATGTTCCACTGGCCGCCGTCACTGGCCGCCGACTCCAGCAGGTAGGCAACCGTGCGGTCGTCGAGGTCGCGGTCTGCGGTCTCGATGACCGCCTCGAGGAAGTAATTGGCGCGCTCGAGCTTGTCCCAGAACATCACGTAGTTCTGCGAGAACTCGAACTCCTTGAGTCCGCCCTTGCGCATAACGCCGACGCGCAGAAGGTTCAGCCCGGCAAACAGCCAGCAGCGGCCGCTCTGCTCCTGATTCGTGACCTTCCAGTCGTCCAGTGTCGTCGACACAGAGTGGTCGATCCTGCTGACGATCTCCCGGTTGATGGCGACGTCGTCGATGGTCACCCGGGTCACGGCATTCTGGGCGAGCCGGTAGACCGGGTTGGCCGAGAAATCCTTGCGCAGTCGTTCCAGATCACCGGCAGTGAGCGTGCCTTCCACCAAAGCATCCTCCCGCGTCATTGTCTCAACTTGTTTCCAGGTTAGATCCCGACGCTGAGTCGTCTTGGCATCGTCTCCACGCGGGACGCCAACGGCAAGCGCCGCTTCGCCGCCTAACTCCAGCATGACCACCGGAACCTGAACTCGCGCGATATCCGTTCTGCTCGGTTGGGTAGCAGTCGGATCTGCCTCTTGAAGGAAGGTGACGCGGTCCAGGTCATCGCGTCGCGCCGCCTGTATCCCTGAGGGATCACTTCGGGCCGCCCGTATCGGGCCACGCTGGTGTGGATGCCGGTTCGGGCGGCCTATCCTCGGCGCATGGGAATCGAGGTGTTGCCGGCCGCCGGGCGGTGGGATGACTTCGCGTCGTTCATGGTGCCGCGCAAGCCAGGGGGCCGCGGATGCGTCTGCATGGTGTACCGCAATTCCAGCCTCGACATGCCCGGCCGTATCGCGCACATGCGCGCGCTGTGCGACGGCGCACCGGGTCCCGGCGTCCTGGCGTACGTCGATGGCGAGGTCGCCGGCTGGTGCTCGGTCGCGCCGAAGTCCACCTACCGCGCTCTGGTCAACTCCCGGACGATCCCCCATGTCCAGGACGAGGACGCGTGGTCAGTGGTCTGCTTCGTGGTGCGGCCGGGGTTCCGGCGCCGCGGACTCATGCATCAGCTGCTGGAGGGCGCGGTCGGGCACGCGCACGCGATGGGCGCGACCGCGCTGGAAGGCTACCCGGTCGACCCCGGCAGCGGGCGCATCGACCAGACCAGCGGTTACGTGGGCACCGTCCAGCTCTTCGAGGCACACAGATTCAGGCCCGTCCGCCAGACCGCCGGCCGGCGCGGCGGCAGCCCCCGCTGGCTCGTCCGCCGCGAGCTTCCCTGACCTTGCCCGCTCCCCACTCCCCGCTCCCCGGCTTCGGCGCGGTGCTCGCTCCCGGCGGGCTGGCCTCCACCCGGAGACTTGCCGGCCGCTCTCCGCGACATGCTGGCAGCATCCCTTGCGAACTGACCCGAGCCAGCCAGCACGGATATCGCCTTACCGCCTAAACCGGCAGATCCATGACCTTCCCGAGTCGCTCCGGCGCGGGGCCACGTCGGAACCGCGTGGCTCGGCGGCGGTCAGCTTTTATCCGGCTGGGATCTCGCCCTTGCTCGCTTGCCCCTTTCCGTCCCTGGCCCAGTCGGTTGCCAGCATCCCGAGAATCACCTCGTCAGCGAACTCGCCGTTGATCCACGCCGCCCGGCGGAGCGTACCCTCGCGCACGAACCCGGCGCGCGAGGCAGCCCGGATCATCGCCGTATTGCTGGCCAGGGTGTCGACCTGCAACCGGTGCAGACCGCGGATGGCGAAACCGTACTCGCACTGCGCCACGACCACATCCGTGCCCAGGCCGCGGCCCCGGCACGCAGGCCGCAGCGACAATCCCAGATGAGCCGTCCGGTTATGCAAGTCGATGGCCCACAACAGCGCCTCGCCAGCCAGCTCGCCGCTGGCCAGTTCCACGACGGAAAAGCACGCAAGGTCATCACGCGGCTCGCCGACCGCGTACGGCGATGCGGAGCCGGCCGGGATCGGGCGCCATGGCCGCGAGTCCGCTTGCGTGCGCGTCGCGATGTCCTCATACAGCTCGGCGTGCAGGACCGCGACGTCTGCCTCATCCCGGGCCCGCAGCCCGACCTTGCCAGCGCGTAGCATACGACGTTCCTACCCCGCCGGTCCCTGGTGACCAAACCAGCTCGTGCCGTACGTCGCGGACCCGCCGCGCCGCGCGCCCACGGGTAACGCCAGCGATGATCGCATCGCGGGGCTGCACCAGGGCCGGCCTGACCCGGCGGAAACTCAGGCGACCTCTGCGGGTCATCTGGGTAAAGTCGTGCTGTGCCAGAGCTGCAGCGCCTGCGAGCCGACCATGCGCCGGCGGTCCTCGCCTTCGAGCTGGCCAACCGCGTCTACTTCGCCGCCTCGGTCTCTGACCGCGGTGATGAGTTCTACGATCGGTTCACCGAGCGGCACAGTGCCTTGCTGGCCGAGCAGGAGGCCGGCATCGGCGCCTTCTACGTACTCGTCGCCGAGGACGGCTCGGTCCTGGGCCGGTTCAATCTGTACCGCTTTGAGGATGGCACTGCTGAGCTCGGCTACCGCGTCGCGCAGCACGTCGCAGGCCGCGGCGTGGCGACCGCGACCGTCCGGGAGCTGTGCGGCCTGGCCGCGGCGCAATACGGGCTGCGCACGCTCAAGGCGGCCACCTCCCGCGAGAACGCCGCGTCACAGAAGGTGCTGGCCAGGGCTGGGTTCATCCCGGTCGGCCCGGCAGACCCGGCCGGCATCGGCGGTAAGCAAGGCACCTGGTATCAGCGTGACCTGGTGCAGCCCCTCAGCAGTTCCTTACTGGTTCGTCGTTACGCCGTGTCGCGGTCATGCGGCCTGGGCGAGGTTCTGCTGCCGGGGGCGGCGTCCGGGGTAGCGGGCGTGGTCGGCATCGGCGTCGTAGCTGCACTTGCACGGATGCGCGGTCTCGTCGTGCCGGATGGTGAACTCGGTGCTCTGGGCTTCGAGGTGCTCACGGGAGGTGAAGTCGCCGCGGCGCAGGAGCTTCCTGGTCAGCACGCCGAACCACTGCTCATGTTCAGCCAGGACGCGTGCTTCGCCGTATAGGTCACGCTGAATCTCGGGTGCGCGGCGATCCAGGCCCGGGTGGCCTTCGAGGGGTGGCTGGAGCCGTTGTCCATGATCAGGTGGATGCGCAGGCCCCGGGTGAACGCCTTCGGGATATAGTGAAGTGTTCTTCGGTCAAGTATACTTCGACTATGCATGCTTCACCAATTGAGACGCCTAAGCCCCCTCACCTATTCGACCGGGACGCCGAGTGGATTGGGCTGGTCTCCTTCGCCGCCGATGCCCGGCCTGGCGCCACGCTGGGCGTGGTGAGCGGACGGCGCCGGCAGGGCAAGAGCTATCTCCTCCAGGGGCTGGCGACGGCCCTAGGCGGGATTTACTTCTCGGCCCTGGAGCTGACCGAGACGGTCTCACTGCGGTTGTTCGCCGACGAGCTGATCCGCTTCAGCGGGTTGCCGGTCCCGCCGTTCCGGGACTGGCTTGACGCCATTCCGTACCTGTTCCGGCTGGCCGGGGATCGTGTCGTTCCGGTGGTCATTGATGAGTTCCCCTTCCTGGTTAAGGCGTCACCCGGCCTCCCGTCCATCATTCAGCGGGAGCTTGGCCCGGGGGGAAGCGGATCAACGAGCCGCACGCGGCTCCTCCTGTGCGGCTCAGCGATGTCAGTGATGGGCGGGCTGCTTTCCGGGTCGGCGCCGCTGCGGGGGCGGGCGGGCCTCGAGTTGATCGTCCACCCCTTTGGCTACCGAGACGCCGCACGGTTCTGGGACATTACCGACCCCAGGCTGGCCGTGCTCGTGCATTCAGTGGTCGGCGGAACTCCCGCTTACCGGCGGGAACTCGTGCGCGAAGACACCCCCGCCGACCTCGCCGACTTTGACCCCTGGGTGATCCGGACCGTGCTGAATCCACAGACCCCGCTCTTCCGGGAAGCCCGCTACCTGCTCGCCGAGGAGACCGAGATCCGCGACCCGTCGCTATATCATTCTGTGCTCGCGGCTGTCGCCGAGAGAAATAACACCACCGGCGGAATCGCCAGCTATATCGGCCGGAAATCCAACGAGGTCGCGCATCCCCTTCGTGTCCTGGAGGATTCCCGGCTGCTGATCAAGGAACCCGACCTGTTCAGATCGGGACGGGCGAAGTACCGTATCGCCGAGCCGCTCATCACCTTCTACCAGGCCATCATGAGCCGGGAATGGGCACGTCTCGAACTCGGCGGCCGATCAGCCGTCTGGGCCGGAGCCCGCGCCCGTTTCCTGTCCCAGGTAACGGGACCGCATTTCGAAGCGATCTGCCGCGACTACGCGATCGCGGCCGATCCCGCGGTCTTCGGCGGCCCGCCCGGGGAGGTAGGGTCCGGGGTGGTCGCGGACCCGGCCAACCGGACCCAGATCCAGATCGACGTCGCGGTGCTCGCGCCCGCCGAGCACGGCCGGCCGCGCAAGGTTCTTTCCCTGGGCGAGGTGAAGTGGGACCGGGTTATGGACCTGCGACACGTCGAGCGCCTGCGTCGCGCGCGGGACCTGCTCGCGGTCAAGGGATTCGACACCCAGCACGCGGTACTCGCCTGCTACTCCGGCGCAGGCTTCGACCGCGAACTGCAAGCCGCCCAACGCCCCGACATCCGTCTTGTCGGCCTGGATCAGCTCTACGCGTATTAGCGTCCTTCGTGCTCGGGGGTGATCCGGTAGTCGGGCAGCGACGAGCTGACGCCGCCGGCGGTGAACGGGGTCGCATAGTGATCCCGACCCAGATCGACCAGCCGACCGGCAGAGGCGTGAAGAGCAGCTGGATCAGTAGGTGCGAGCGCTGGAAGACCGCCGAGGCGACGCCCGGCCAGGCGAACAGGGCCATCGCGCCGCACTGCCGGTCCTTCCCGCCGCGGTCGACCTCCTCATCCTGGTGGCCGTCGCCGTGCGGACAGGCCAGGCGGGTCCCGGCTGCCTGGTCCCGCAGGCCGCCGAAGTCCTGTGCCCCACGTGAACCGGGACGACGACCGGTTCTGGAAAGGCGGCCTGATCTACATCAACCGCGACGACCCCGCGATCATGGTCGGCAACCGGTTCGGCGTCGGCTGGACACCCAACCTCGCGAACCTGAAGGCGTGCCTGCTCTACGGCGGCATCCTGGCCGTCATCATCGCGCTGGTCGTGGTCCGCGCAGTGGCAGGCGCATGAGCCGGACCAGCCGCCTCTGGCAGAGGGCGCTGCATCCCCGGCCACCTGTCCGACCGGCTCGCTGAAGGCGCCCTGCAGTCCTCCCGCCGGCTCGGTCTACGCGTTCCCGCTGACCTCTCGGTCACCAGGGGCCGCGCCGGATCAGGCTGGTAGCCGCCAGATACGCAGGATGTTGTCGGGGAGGCGAAGAGAGAACCGTCCCGAGGGAGAGGCTTGCGTCAGGATCTCCCGCATGTCTGTTTCATAGTCCTGCTGGCGATCGCCGAAGAGGTGCGGCGCGGTCGAGGAGGACGAGAATACCCAGGCCACGACGTCATCGGCGGTTCGCTCGACGGGTCGCTGATCGGGCACGGTCACCGTCTCAGCGGGCAGGAAGCCGGCCTCCTGGAACACCGTGTCCTCACCGTCAGGCGACGTGTTGCGAATGCCGCGCCCGGCCCGCCGGTCGCTGCCCAGGTACTGACGCCGTAGCTGATCGAGGGCGTCGTCGGGCGGCGGCGGGAACGGAAGCGTGCCTCGCCGGATCTCGGCTGACAGCTCGCCGACCCGGTAACCAGGCGCGTCTACCTGCACTACCGCTCCACCGGGATCGAGCATCGTCGCGACGGCTGAGGCGACGCGGGGTCGGTCCATCCAGTGAAACGACGCGGCGAAGGTCACGACCCGGAAGCTGCCCAGGCCGGCCGGCAGGGCCTCAGCCCGCTGGCGCACCCAGGTGGCGTTGCCGATGCCTCGCTCGGCCTCCGCCAGGGACGCACGGGCCAGCATCTCCGCATCGGGGTCGAGACCGACGACCGCCTCGAACAGCGGCGCCAATCGTAGGGTCACCGATCCCGGCCCGCAGCCGACATCGAGCAGCCTTCCCTGCCCGTCAAGGGCCAGGCTGCGGGCGAAGGCGTCAGCCAGGCCGGGAGCGTAAGGCAGCCGGCCTTGCTCGTAGTATCCGGCGGCTCCGGCGAAAAGGGATTCATCCCAGCTCCAGGTCTCCCAACCGCCAGATGCCGAGTTCACGCCGTGAATATAACGCACCCGAGAACTCATCGAGCGAGCCGTGGCGGCAGCCGGGCTGCTACTCGTGCTGGCCAGAGCCGCGGCGCGGCGGAACAGGTTCACCGGGCTGACCCAGCGGACGATCTCCTCGTCCGGGTAGGCCGCCGGGGCCAGGTCTCCGGCCAGCCGCCGCCACTGGTCCGGATGCTCGAAAACGCGAACATACCGCCGGACGCGGCGTGGCGGGTAGTCTTGCTGCCCGCCAAGGCCAACAGCACGAAGAAAACCCGAACTCCGCGGTGGTCAAGACCTCGCCGGTGCCGTCGGCCGCAGGAGCCCGGTGACGATGTCGTCGCGCGGCTGCTGCCTTCTGCGCCCGGCCAGCGCGCCAGCGTAGCCGAGCATCTCCGCCACCGCCTGCGCCCCGTCTGCCAGCGAGCCGATGTCACCGTAGGGGGTTCAGCGGCGGACGTCACCGCTGGCTGGCGGGTTGGGCTGGGACGGCTTCCCGCCGACGAAGTCTTCCCAGCCGGTCTGGAGAGGGGCCCAGCGCCGATCGAAGTCCGCGGCGCGTCGCGTCGCGCGCTGCAGGCGCTTGCCCCGGTAGCGATGTCGCGCCCAGATCGAGGACGGGCGCGCGAGGCGCAAAGCCCCGACCACGCCGACGGGTGGCAGGAAGAGCCCGAACAATGCCGTCCGGTACTTTCAGGACGCAGATCACGGCGAGCACACCGTCGAGGATGAGGATCCCGGTGGCGGTCAGCCGCAGGGACAGCTCGATACCGTCGACGTCCTGCACGCCGAACGGGCTGAACCCGACGAGGGCCAGACCGAGGCAAGCGGCCGTCAGGCTCACCGCCTCGACCGAAAGCTGGCCCTCGCCGCTCCAGTAGACGTCCTGCAGATGCAGGATCAGCGCGAACTCATCCAGGACGAGCGACGTGCCGGTACCGACCGCCACTGCAGCGAACGAGCGCCAGTCCAGCGAGTCAGGGCCGCCGACCGCCGTGAAGGCTCCGATGATGAGCAGGATGATGCCGGGGACAGCGTGATGAATGTGGGTTCCGCTGGGCGTCACCTGATTCCGGAACGGGCCGCGGCCGTCGCGGATCATGCGAGTGATCGTCCGGGTCAGCACGAACGTGACGACGAAGGCCAGAAAGCACAGCATGAGGGGCAGCTTCCCTGCCGCGAGCACGTCGCGGTGCCACCAAGAAGCCATGCCGCCACCATAGGTCAGCCGCCATGCCTAATGCCTTGCGGCTGACCGGCCCGGCGGGCACCTGAACCTGGCCTGGCATTCGCTGGAGCCGACGAGCCCGACTTCTGTTGCAGTCCGCACTCTGAGCCACTCAAGCGCATCCATGTACCCGACGATGCAAGCCACCGGGTGGGTAGAGCCGGAGCTGTTCACCAATGCCCTCGGTGCGCATCGGCCCGGCCGCACCGCCCAGCACGACAGGGTGCGTCCGTAGCCGTCGCTGATGGTGGTGGTCTTGATCGTGTTCTGCTTACGCTTGCCGGAGACGAGGGCCTCGTGGGTCAAACCGGTGCGCAGCGGGCCAGAGTGACCAGCACGTCACCGCCTGCGTGAAGACGTGGTCAGGCGGGCTGCCACAGCTCGACTCGGTTGCCCTCAGGATCGCTGACCCAGCCGAACCGGCCGACACCCTCCATGTCCTGCGTCTCTTTAGCCACGTCCGCTCCCTTGGCGCGCAATTGCGCGAGCATTGCATCCAGGTCGCGTACCCGGAAGTTGAGCATGGTCTGCTGGGCGCAGGACCCGAAGTAGCTGGTCCCGGACTCGAACGTCGCGAACACCGTCAGCCCGGCTCCCTGGCGCCACAGGCCGTTCTCATCGGCGTCCAGGCCCAGGCAATCGCGATACCACGCGCCCAGAGCCGCCGGGTCGGCGGCCCGCATGAAGTACCCACCGATTCCAAGCACACGTTCCATGCCGCTATCTTGCCAGGACGGCGACCGGGCGGGCTGGCACCACACCCGGGCTATTAGCCCGCTGGCACCGACGCGCCGGCCGGGCCGTCGTCATCGTCCCGCCTGCCCTGCTCGGCTTCGACGTGGGCGTCGATGCTGTCGGTGATGATCTTGTCTGCGCCACGCGCTTCGTGCTGGTAGATCAGCGCGGCCCGCTCGCAATGACGATGTGCCCGTTGCGTGACCGATCGGCCGGTCAATATCGGGAACTTACTGTGGACTCAGCGCAGCCGCGGCGCGATGCTGGTAATACGGTCTAGCTTCTGTTGTAGCTCAGACCAGCGCCAAACTCATCCACCGGGTTGACCCAAGGAGATGCCATGGCTGAGCAAGAATACGTGGTCGTCTACGCCGCGGCGTACCCTACTGTCGCGGCTGCGCAGGCCGTCCTGGACACCATCGAGCACCTGCACAAGGACGAGGTGGTCGGCAAGTACGACGCGGCCGTGGTCGACAAGGAGAACGGCAGGCCGCACGTTGTCAAGCGGATGGACCACCCGCACATCCGCGTCATCCCCGAGTGGTTCGGCGGCGGGGTCTTGACCCGCAAGGAGCTGAATGAGGCGGCCGAGGAACTCCTCGCTGACCAGGCAGGGCTCGTCGTGGTCGGCGAGGCGACCATCGAACCAGCACTCGACAAGGCGCTCACCGGAACCGCCAAGGTCGTCAAGCGCGAGATGGCGGCCTCGATCGACCAGATCACCAGCGAGTTGCAAGAAGCGTTCAAAGCCTGACAATGCCGTGGTTTCCCGGCCGCAGTGACCCCGGTAAGGAGAGGTCCTTCACGGCCACTCACGGGCAGCCCGGCACGACGGCTCACCTGCGTCGAGGCAGGCTGACCCGCTGCGCACACCGACTTCTAAGCGGGGGTCATCATGATGATCAGGTCGCCTTAACGAGGATCGGCGTGCCGCCCACTCGTGGTCGAGGATGGACATCAGCACCTCGTCATACCAGCGGCCGTCGTGCAGCACCGACTCGCGATGACGGCCCTCCTCGACGAACCCCGCCTTGGCGTAGGCGCGGATCCCGGCGGGGTTGAAGGGAGCCACGCTGAGCTGAATGCGGTGCAGGCCCATCTCGCGGAACCCATAGCCGACGATGACGCGCATCGCGTCCGTGCCGTAGCCACGACCTATGTACTGACGGCCGAGGGCGATACCGAGCGTCGCACACCGGTCCTTGGGGCGCACGCCCCACAAATGGATGTTGCCGACCAGCACCGGCGGATCCTCGAGCGTCTCGACGGCAAAGCCGAGGTCGTCCTTCTCGTTCGCGCTCCACTTCGCGATGCGCTCTTTCGCCGCGGCTTCCGACGGCGGGGCCACCCAGTTCGACAGCGTGGTCATGCGTCCTGGATCCATCTCCCACTTCGCGAGCGCGGGCAGGTCGTCGTCACGCACGCCGCGCAGTCGCACCCGCTCGCCGACGAGGATCGAGTCGCCGTAGCCGAATGCGCCGGGAACATCGGTGAGTTCGGTCATGTGACTGATACTGCCGCACGCCAGACCCGCGACGCGACCCGGTCCGCCCGTGCGCCCGCTGCGTCCGGTGAGCAGGATCCGGCCGCATCTATGCGGCGTGCTCACTGGCTCACTAATTTCGATTGGCAGCGGCTCGGCCAGGCCAGACCGACCGCACGCCCAAGAGCTCGCTGGGCCATTTACCACGGTGACCAGGGTCAGCCACGGCCACTGAGGAGCATCAAGGTCCCCAGCTCAGCGGCCCTGACAGCTGTGCGCCATACACCTTCCTAGCTTGTCATGCGGGTCGATTCCCGTCGTCCGCTCCAGCAAGCTCCCCGGGCGTTACGCAGCTAAGGGACGGACCGGGCGCCGAGCAGCCTGCTGTCCGTGGACTGTCTGGTTAGCGAACCCGGGCCCGCAGGAATCTCCCGATTTGCTCGGTGGCCTCGGCTGCCTCGGGGGTGCCGAGCAGGAGCTGGTAGACGTGAGGCAGGCCCTCGCCGATCTGCAGGGTGACGTCGACCCCGGCTTGGGCTGCTGCTGTGGCCAGGCGTTCGGAATCGCTGAGCAGCAGGTCGGCCGTGCCTACCTGGATAAGCAGCGGTGGGAGCCCGGCCAGTGAGGCGAACAGCGGCGACGCCAGAGGCGTCTTAGGGTCAGCCCCGGCCAGGTAGTCGGAGGCGAACTGGCGAAGCATGGCGGGGGTGGAGATCGGATCTTGATCGGCGCGCTCGGACATCGAGGCTCCCGAGCTGGTCAGATCCACCGTCGGGGACATCAGTGCGGCGGCCGCGGGCAATGCTTCCCCGGCGTCACGCGTGGCCACGAGTAGGGCGACGGCGAGCCCCCCGCCGGCCGAGTCGCCAGCCACCGCTATTGATCGTGCGCTCAGGCCCTGGTCGGTGCGGAGCCAGCGCCATGCGGCCAGGACGTCGTCGATGGCGGTGGGGAAGGGATGCTCGGGGGCCAGGCGGTATTCAGGAAACAGCACCCGCATCCCGCTGGCCCGCCCCAGCCGGGCGGCCAGCTCGCCGTCGCTGCGAAGCGACCCGAACTCGTAACCTCCGCCGTGCAGGAACAGGAGCACCCGGGCGGTGTCCGCCCCAGGGGCGGAAAGCCAGTGGGCTGTCACCCGGCCGACGGTCACCTCCCCGACCAGCACGTCGTCAGGCAGCGGATGAAGGCGGTCCCCGGGGATGAAGGCGGCGCGGCGCTCATCCAGCGTCGGCGGGGCCTGGCTGGCACTGGCCTTCCGCCGGTCCCTGAGGGCTTCGATCGAGTCCTGCATGGCCTGGCTTGGCATGTCGGCATCTCCTTTTGGCTAAGCTGCCTGCGTCTGAGATGAGTCGCCGACAGGGGCACGGCAGCCTTGGTCACGCTATCGCAATGGGCGGACAGTTGCTGGTGACAGCCGTGCTGAGCGGGACCAGTCCGGTCTCCTGGATCACGTAGCCGATCCCCCACCGCGGCTGGGCGGGTGCTGCTCCCATAGGTCGCGGCCGTTCAGGTCAATCCGGCCCTTTCTCATCGGCAGGTAAATGTCCTCCACTTCGCCGAGCTTGATCGGGTCGGTGAGTCCGCGCACCTCATCCAGTCCCTCGGCGGTGAAACGACATGGGGTGCTGGCGCGCAAGTTGCGCCACGCATCGTGATCCAGATAGCGACCGTTCCGTTTTGGACGTGCCTGTCGCTGGACGAGAACAAAAGCGCCGACGGCCGCGGTGCGAGCGCCTCCGGCCCGGGTTACAGGCGGGAGGTAAGCTCGGTCACGATGTCCGCCGCTGACTGTGACTCCCTCGCGAGGGCAACGCCCTGTCCGGCCCACATCGAGAGCGCTTCGATATCTCCGGTCGTCCCGACCATCGGTGGCGCTGGCTCGTAGCGAACGATTGCTTCACCGGAAGCGAAGTGCGCGATCACGTCGCCCTCTCCTGGCCGCTGCGCGAGTGGAGGGCGGCCCGCAGCCTCCCACGCCGTGGCCGTTGAGTTGCGGAGCGCGCGGTGCGGAGAATCGGGCCACCCGACCTCGTACAGGTTCGGGTACAACTGCGGATCGGTCTCGGCCGCTGCTATCAGTCGACGCCGGTAGTCCTCGTGGATCGGCATCTCCTCGGCCAGTAGGAACCGCGTGCCTAGCCACGCGGCCTGGGCGCCCAGGGCGAGCACCGCCGCGACGCCGCGAGCGTCGCCGATCCCGCCAGCCGCAATCACCGGCACCGGCGCCACCGCGTCCACCACAGCGGGCACCAACGGCAGTGTCGCGACGGTACCCCACACGTGCCCGCCGGCCTCCCAGCCTTGCGCGACGACCACGTCCACGCCGGACGCGACCGCCCGCCGTGCCTCCGCAGCGCTCCCGACCGTGTGCATGACGACTCCCCCGGCGTCGTGCACAGGCTCGATGTAGCCGCTGGGATCCCCCCACATAAACGAGACGATCCGCAAGCCGGCCTCGAGGGCCTGGTCGAGGCGACGGTGATGATCTTCGGTGAGAACGAGGTTGCCGCCGAACGGCCGCCCGGTCAGAGCCGCCGTCTCACGAACGACGGCTCCGGCGTCATCGGACCAGGTCAGCGTCAGCATGCCGAGCGCGCCGGCATTGGAAACCGCCGCGGCCAGTTGGGGAATCGCAGCCATGGGTGCCTGGACGATCGGTTGTTCAATCCCGAGCATCTCGCATACCGGCGTCCTCACTGCCTTCGCCCCTTCCGCGATATTTGCCAGCCACCAGGTGACCCGCCTTGCCTATCTCGGCGCGGCTCAGCCAAGCGCCTCAAGGCAAAGCCCGGTGAGCGTGCGTCACCAGGCCCGCCCTGGTCATTCGCCGCGGCCACCGTCCGGCGGGCAGCACACAAGAGCGGCGACGTGACTCGTTTGGTCCCCGGCCTGACGAGTCACCTGGGCCACGAAGTGCAGCAACAATCGTTGCTCTGTCACACATACGAGGTCGGCGTCGACCCGGGGGATCGCCGGTCCCAGCCGTGAAACTTCGAGTAGTCGCCCGCGTCCCAGGCTTGGCGGAGCCCGGGGGTGCTCAGATCCCAGTCCGGGCGGATCTCGGCCGTGGCGGCGCGCAGGTCATGCCACAGGTCGCAGAACGACGGGCGGCCCCAGAACCAGTAGCCGTTGTAGACGCTGTGGATGACCAGGCCCGGCTTGAGCACCAGCGTGTGCGGGATCATCGGGTTGTGCTCGGGGT
>JBAUAY010001045.1:0-21177 GCA_049676235.1 Streptosporangiaceae bacterium | reverse complement strand
AGATCGACGCCGAGATGCAGGAGGCGCTCGCCGCGGCGATCGCCGAGCGGACCGGCGCCGATCCCGGAGCCGATATGGGGCCGCAGATTCTCGCCGGAGCGGTCACCGCGGCGACACGGGTCGCCATGGGGCGCTGGTTTCGCGCCGACCCGCCGGAGCCGTTGCTGCCCATGATCGAGCTCGCGCTGCGCCATCTCGCCGGCGCCTGCGCCGAGCCTGCTCTCCCCGGTCAGCAACGCAGTTCCCCATGATCCGGAGCGTGTGCGAACCATCCTCACTGACCTCTCAGCGTCCGCCACCGCAAACCCCTCTGGCCATGAACAGCCGCCCGCACCGCGATACCGGCCTGGACCAGGAGGCCCACCCAACTCGGAAGGCTGGTCGTCGAGTTCAAGCCACGTCTACGCTATCTGCGCCCAAAACCCGGCCCGGGGCCGTTACTGAGATGTCCAGGTCTCCCCGAAGTCCAGGCTCACGACGTTGATCGCCGAGTCGGCCAGGTCGGCGGCGAGCTGGGCCGGGGCCGGATCGGCCGGGTAGTGGTGCACGGTAAGCACCGTCGACACGCCCAGCCAGCGGGCGGCCACGGCCGCCTCGGCCGGGTGCAGCTCGACGATCTTCCCGGCGCCCAGCCACAGGCCGCCGATGCCGAGGACGGCGATGCCGGGCCGGTGTAGCTCGCCCCAGGTGCGCAGGTCACCGGATCGACAGCGGCCCATGCGGCTCACCGGAGAGGTCAGCGAGCCGGGCGGCCGCAAAGGCGGCGACGCGAGAGAGCAGGACCTGCGACGCGTCCAGGGACAAGACCGGGAAGCCGTGGGGCATGCCCTCGAACACCTCCAGATCGACCGATACTCCCGCCGTGAGCGCCCGATCGGCGAAGCGGACGGCGTCGTCACGCAGCATCTCGGCGTCCCCGCAGGCGATCAGCAGGGGCGGCAGACCCGCGCAGTCCCCGGCCAGCGGGGACTGCGGCGCGCCGGCCGGATCAGCGGATCCCAGGTACGCGGACCTGACCTGCTGGGCCTCGGCGAGCGTCACCACGTCCCGGCCGTCGTTGGCGGCCAGCGATCCCCCGCTGAGCGTGAAGTCGGTGATGGGCGAGATAGCCACGGCCGCGGCGGGCATAGGCCGTCGGCGCTCACGCAGCGCCAGGAGCGCCGATAGCGTCAGCGTGGCGCCCGCGGAGTGCCCGGCGATCACGATCCGGCCGGCCGGCGTGCCCTGGTCCAGCAGGGCCTGGTACGCCTCGAGCACATCATCCAGTGCCGCCGGGTACGGGTTCGCCGGAGCGAGCCGGTAGTGCAGGTGCAGCACCGGCAGGCCGGTGGCCGCCGCGAGCCGGGCCGCGTAGACCCCGGCCGGCTCGTCGAACTGGAACCGGCGGCTGTGCAGGTAAAGCAGCACGCCATCGCCGCTGGAGCCGGGCGCGGCCACCCACTCGCCGCGCACCGACCCGGACCGGAACGGGCGGGCGGCAAAGGCCGTCGCCGGTCCGCCGAGCTGGTTGAGCAGCGCCGCTCCGGAGTCGGCAGCGCCGTGAATCTCGGCGACGAGCCGGGCGACGGCCCGCAGATCGGACTCCGACGCGGGATGACTGATCATGAGGTCAATCTTTCCAGGGCGGGCGACTGCCTCGCAGCGAGGTTACCTGGGCCATCAGCACCCACGCCCACCGAGTTACCCAAGATTATCCCGCGTATATCCCGCGCGCCGTTCAGCAGCAGGAGGTAACCGGAGGTGGTGCGATGACGATTTCGGTGCCTGGGTTGTAGGGGATCTCCGGGGTGCCGCAGACGATAATGCCGGCGCGTTCCCAGGTCCGCTGGGCGGTGTTGAAGGGGATTTCCTCGGCCATCCACCCGTCCTCATCGAACGGTGCCCCGTCAACGGCCCTGTTGGCCAGGTCGGCCGCAGGGCGATCGGCCGCCCGGGCGGTGGCGCGCCGTCCCGCCTCCCGCTCGTCGGCTTGCACCCAGATCACCGTGTCGATCAGGTGCGCGACCTCCCGGCGCCCGGCGCCGTCCCCTTCGATGATCAGCAGCGGGCACCCGGCCGGGACCTGAAGAGATCCTTCCCGGCCGCGGGAGTCCCATCGCGGCGGCCGGTAACTGACCGCCTGACCGTGGTGCACGGGCACCAGGATCCCGTCCATCAGCAGGCCGGCCCAGCCAAAGCGGGAGTGTTCCCAGGCGATGTCGTCGGTGTGGATGACAGCAGATCCGGGGACCAGCTCGCTGACCCGGGCCGCCAACATGGTCTTGCCGTTGTTGCTGCGCCCGTCTATGGCCAGCACGGCTGGACGGCCAGAACTGCTCCGGTCCGGTCTCCGCCTGGTCACTGCATTGACGACCGTGCTGAGCAACTCCACCCGCCACGGTCCGGCTTCGGGCTCTTCCGGAGCTAGCTGCAACGCCATGCTCTCATCATGCCGCCTCGCCCAGCCAGGGCGGTGCCGGCGAACTGACAATCGGGAGCTGGCGGGTTGATCTGTACCGGGCCAGCTCGTTTGAACCATATTCATTCCGAACGAACCGGCCTTCCCGCCCCGCCATCCCGCCAGCCCCGGCCGGCACCGCGCTAGGCGTGCTCTCCGCCGTGCTGGACCATGACGGCCAGCAGCACTCGGCCACCCAGACCCGCAACCAGGCGCTCGCCGACGCCGACCACCTCGCCGCGCTGCACGCGCTCTGGACCGCCGAGACCACCCCGGCCTGCGACCAGTACTACCGCGACCTGCTCATGAACGCCCTGCCGCCCGGCCACCGGGCCGAACCCGACCACAAGTCCAGATGGCTATGGCGCACCCTGCGGGCCGCCGAACTAGCGGGCCTGGACCCCGCCCGCGTCCTCGCTGACGCCATCGCCGAACGGGACGGAGATTACTCACGCTCGATCCTGCGCAGCCCGTGCGTGGGGGTCCACCACTCAACGACGAGCATCGTGGCTTTCTGGTTGAGGTGGGTGTGTACGACCTCGGCGATGTCAGCGTAGAAGCGGTCGCCGTCGGATCCCTCGGTGAGTGGCCTTGCATAGATCGCCCGCCCGGAGATCTTCGCCTCACCCGGCCACTGCGCTTCCGCGCCCTCAACCGGGTCGATCGTGGCGCTGTGCAGTGCGAACCGCGGATCCCGGCCCAGATCCGCACCCTTGCGCGCGTTCGGCATCGAGCCGAAGGCGAGCTCTCCGTCCTCGAAGGCCACCTCGATCCCGGAGATCCGCGGCGACCCGTCGGCTCGCACGGTGGCAATCGTCTTGTGCCTGTGCCCGTCGAAGAGCCCGCGTACGCGCTGCGCGAACTCAGGTTCCGCGCGCTCGACGTCCTTCCACGCCGTCATGCGCCCAATATCGCACAGGCGACCGAGGGCAAGGTGGCCGGGATGAGTAAGACTCTCAGGCGCAACTGTCCGGTTCGCCGCGCCCGGGCATCGGCCCCGCCATCCGCTCATCAGCATCGGCCGAGCGCAGACTGCCAGGCTGTTCAACCAGATCTGCGCGTGGCTCCGGCGGCACCGCCGCGCTCCAGCCGGGGGCGCATACAGTTCGCGTGCGGCTTTGACGTCACGATCAGCGAGATCCGCGTCCAGGGCTCTGCCCGGCCGGGACGACGCTGCCCGGCGGCCGCTCAGTACCGGCCCGGGCAACGGGTGGCCGGAGCGCCGGGGCTACCGGCGGGAGATCCCGCTGCCTCGGTAGCGGCGCCGTAGAGCAGCGGGAAGCGGCCGGTGCGCAGACTGTGCCCGACGCGGGAGTAGACGGTGTCGACCATAGCCAACAGTGCCGGTTCGTTGATGAAGCCGGCCGGGCTGCGTGCGCTGGTCGGCGCGGGGAGGATGACGTCGCTCATCGGGTACGCCGCCCGCTGCTCCATCGACGCCCAGGACCTCACCGCCCAATGCGACGCACTCACCGCGCTCGGCGCGCCACCGGACCGCAACTACGACCACGGTCTGACCGGGACCAGCCGGTCCCGGCCCGGGCTGCGCGAGGCGCTGGCCGCCTGCCGGGCCGACGACACCCTGCAGTGCCAGCTTAGCTCCTGATCAGAACGGCAGTCTGGCGCATCTTGCCAACATCTGCGCGCAGTCCCATACTCGGAATGGAGCGGATGGCCAGTGCTTGAGCGAATGCTCTCAGTTTAGGTGCCGCCGCCTGAGGAGGCTGGCTTGGCCGTCGGCGACCCGTTCGTGTCGGCCAGTGCCTTCACCCGTGCCCTGGCGCGGCGCCGAGATGACCGCCGCTGTGGTGAGCCGGCTGCTGGCAGGCGAGGAGCCCGACTACCTGATCAATCCGGGCTACCGGCTGCGGAAAGCGGCGGTGTCGTGACTAGGCCTGGCGGACCGTACCTGCTGCCGATCGTTGCGGGAACCGGCGGCTGCCGTGCGCTGCAGTTCGCGGCGGCAGGCGAGTAGGCCGCCGTGTGGCAGCAGGAATGGGTGCACGGCGCGCCGCCCGGTGTGCCAGGCGGTCAGGACTTCGACGTACATGCCAACTGGCAGGCGATTGCCGCCTGCGTCCGGGCCGCGCTGCGGGCAGCGGGCGCGGACGGGGCCGACGTCGCGGCCGTCAGCGCCACCAGCATGCGCGAAGGCATCGTCCTGTACGACGCGGTGGGCACCGACATCTGGGCGTGCCCTAACGTCGACAGCCGGGCGAGCGTCGAGGCCGCGAAGCCCAAGCCTCTCATCGACCCCGCCGTCCGGCTGCGCACCCTGTGCCACGTAACGCCAGGCGCGTGGATGGTCGAAGGCATCCGGTTCTTCTGCGGCGTGGCGATGCGCTGGTACCGGGATGCCTCCTGCGACAGCGAGGCCACGGTCGTGCGCAGCCGCGGCGTCGGCCCGTACGTGGTGATGGAAGAGGCCGCGGCGCCGATCCCGCCGGGGTCAAACGGTGTCTACGCGATCCTCTCGAACCTGATGAACGCACGCAGGTGGACACACGCCAGCCCGTCGTTCTTGCAGTTCGACCTCGGCAACCCAGCCGGATCAGGGCGGAGTGCCTGCATCCGGGCGATCGAGGAGGCTGCCGCCTACGTGGTCCGCGGTCACTTTGACATCATCTGCGGTCTCACCGCCTGGCGACGTGACCGCGGAAAGGAACGCAAGGCTGATAGTGACATAGTCATCGATGCAGAGCGATTCTCGCTGGACGTGTCGGCCCGGTCGAGGCCGTATGACCTGAAGGGCTCGGGCGCGCTAGATTGGGGTATGCAGAGTCGGCTCGCGCGGATCTTCCGCCCGCCGGCGATCCGGACCGTGATGCTGGCGATCGACCACGGCTATTTTCAGGATCCTACGAACGGACTCGAGCGGGTTGACCTGTCGATCGTGCCGCTGCTGAAGTACGCCGACGCGCTGACGGCCACGCGCGGCATCGTGCGCACCACCATCCCGGCGGCGTCCCGGACGCCGGTGGTGCTGCGGGCCTGCGGCGGCCCGGCATCCTGCGTGAGCTGTCCGACGAGCAGATCGCGGTCAGCCTGGAGGACGCGGCCAGGATCAACGCTTCGGCGGCGGCCGTGCAGGTGTTCATCGGCGGGGAGTTCGAGTCACGCTCGGTGCACAACATGACCCCCGCTGGTCGACCAGAGCCAGCGGTACGGCATCCCGGTCCAGTACCTGCGTGAGAGGCAGTGAACATGAAGTTCGGCATCAACCTGTACCTGTGGGCAGACGACATGCACGACCGGCTGCTGCCGGTGCTCGAGCGGCTGAAGCAGATCGGCTATGACGGCGTAGAATTGCCGATCTTCGACCTCGATCAGGCGCAGTGGGCGCTGTGGGCGCGCAGGCTTGACGACCTCGGGCTGCAGCGCACGGCCAACACCGTGATCGCGGCGGAGCACAACCCCCTCAGTCCCGAGCCAGTCGTCCGAGAGGCGGCCTATCAGCATATGCGGCAGGTGATCGACTGCTGCGCCGTCGTGGGTTCGAGCGTGCTGTGTGGCCCGCACCAGGTCGCCCTCGGCGTGTTCACCGGCCGCGGTGCCACTGACGAGGAACGCCAGCGCTGCGTCGAGCATCTGCGCCGGATAGCGGAATACGCCGCCGAGGCAGGTGTCGTGCTCGCCGAGGAAGTCGTTAACCGGTTCGAGCTGTACCACCTGAACACCCTCGACCAGGCGATCGCCTGCATCGACGAGGTCGACCACCCGAACTGCCGCATCCACCTCGACACCTTCCATGCGCACATCGAAGAGAAGGATCCGGCTGCCGCCATCCGCCGAGCCGGCTCGCGGATCGCGCACGTGCACATCTCGGAGAACGACCGCGGCGTACCAGGAACGGGCAGCGTCGCATGGGACGGTACGTTCGCCGCGCTGCACGACATCGGCTATGACGGCTGGCTGACTGTCGAGGCGTTCGGCAACTCCCTGCCTAACCTGGCCGCCGCCACGAAGATCTGGCGCAAGCTGTTCCAGAGCGAGGACGAGCTTGCCGCCGACGCCTATTCGTTCCTGGCGGACAACTGGGAGCGCAGCTCGCGGGTAGGAGTTGCGAGCTGACATGCCTGAGCTCTTCGGCACCCGATGGAACCGGGCCGAGCTGCTGCGGCGGCTCGGCCGACTTGAGCAGGCTGCAGGGGTCCGGCTGGTAACCCTCGGCGATGGCCTTGGCCGTGGTGTGCGCATCCTTGAGTTCCGTACTGGCAGTGGGTTCGCGTTCGACGTGCTGGTAGACCGCTGTTTTGATGTCGGCCGATGCGAGTTCGGCGGGCTGCCGCTGAGCTGGCAGTCGGCCGCTGGCGTGGTCGCGCCCTGGTACTACGAGCCAGATGAGTGGGGCTGGTTCCGCGCCTGGGGCGGCGGAATGGTGGTGACCTGCGGCTTGGACCACACACTGGTGCCCGGCCGGGACACGGCGGCCCATTTCAATCAGCCGCACGTATCGGAGACTGTTGAATACGGGCTGCACGGGCGGGTCGGCGGACTGCCAGCGCGACTGCTCGGGTACGGCGAACGCTGGGAAGGCGACGAGTGCGTGCTGTGGGCGGAGGGCGAGGTGCTGCAGTCCGCGGTGTTCGGCGAGAGCCTCGTGCTGCGCAGGCACATTGAGGCGAGGGTCGGCGACTCTCGGTTCACGATCGCCGACGAGGTCGAGAATGTCGGGTACACCCGCTGCTCGCACATGTTTCTCTACCACTGCAACGCGGGATTCCCCGTCGTGGACGAGGGGTCGGAGCTACTCGTGAGCAGCCGGTCCACGACGACCGACTACGGGGTGCCGGTCGAGGGATACCGGCGGATGTCGGCACCGGTGCGCAACGCCACCGAGGCGTGCTTCGAACACGAAGTCATCGCCGAGCCGGCCGGCACCGTGCCCGTCGCCGTGGTCAACCGCGCGCTGGGGCTCGGGGCGTACCAGGTCTTCCGGTCCGACCAGCTGCCGCATCACACGGTCTGGCGGATGCTTGGCGAGGGGACCTACGCGGTCGGCCTAGAACCGAGCACCAACCGCGACGCCGGCCGGTTTCACGCGCGGGACCGCGGCGAGCTGCAATGGCTCGAGCCAGGCCAGACTCGGCGGTATGACCTGGAGATCGGCGCACTCACGGGCGCCGAGGCAATTGCCGAGTTCGGGGCAAGGGTGTCCCGGCTGACAAGTGATCAGGTGACGACCGGGAGGTGAGCACGACAGTGCCGACGCTGACGCTGCCCGCGCGGGTGACGCTGCGCGAGTTCGATGAGATCTTCGAGGCCGTCAAGAACTGGGGCCGCTGGGGTGACGACGACGAGCGGGGGACGCTGAACTTCATCACGCCTGAAATGGTGCGGGCCGCGGCCGGGCTGGTCCGGTCGGGGCGGCAGGTCACGATGGCTATCCCGCTGAACAAGACTGCCGGGCCGGACAATCCCGGCCCGGTCATCCACCATGTGGTGCAGAGTCATGACATCGACATCAACTCGAGCACGCTGACGTTCGCGACGGACTTCGTCGGCGTGGAGTTTCACGGCGACTGCCACACCCACATGGATGCGCTCTGCCACATCGCCTACGGCGGACTGGTCTACAACGGCCGGCCGGCTCAGGAGGTCATGACCTCACGGGGCGCGACCGCTCTCGATGTCACCACCTACAGCAACGGCCTGGTGGGCCGCGGGGTGCTGCTTGATGTTCCGCGGTTCCGCGGTGTCAGCTGGCTGGAGCCGGGTGAGGCCGTGACGCGCGCAGAGCTTGAGGCGGTCGAGGAGGCGCAGGGCGTGCGGCTTGGCGAGGGCGACATCTTCGTCTTCCGCACTGGCCATCACCGGCGGCGGCTTCAGCTTGGCGCGTGGGACAACGGCTACCCGCCCGTCGGCCAGGGCAAGCCGGGCCTGCACGTCGACACGATCGGCTGGATGCACGAGCGCAAGATCGCCGCGTTCCTGCCCGACGGGGACGGCGAGACGGTGCCGAGCAACGTCGAGGGCATGCTCTATCCGATCCATCCGCTCCAGGTCACCGCGATGGGGATGTTCGTCTCCGACAGCCTCCAGCTCGAAGATCTCGCCCAGGCCTGCGCGGAGGAAGGGCGCTTCGAGTTCATGGTGGTCGGTGTGCCACTGCGGCTGCCTGGCGGCACCGGCTCGCCGTGGAATCCGATTGCCATCTTCTGACGGCCGCGAAGGAGAGAGTTCATGGACCGACGTTTCGACGGCAAGGTCGCGCTTGTGACCGGCGCGGCTACCGGCATCGGGCAGGCGACCGCTGTGCGCCTGGCGTCCGAAGGCGCGATGGTGGCGCTGAACCATCGGCCGGATCAGGATCCGGCCGACACGCTGGGCCGGATCAGCGCGGCTGACGGCCAGGGCTTCGCTGTTCCAGCTGATATGCGTGACCCCGAGCAGGTCACGGCGATGGTGCGCGGCGTGGCCGAGCGGGTCGGCCGGCTGGATTACCTGGTGTCCAACGCCGCCATCAACCCGTTCATGAAGTGGGACGAGACGAGCGTCGAGGATTTCGACCGGCTGTTCGAGACGAACGTGCGCGGAACCTGGGTGGTCTGCACGGAGGCTGCCAAGCAGATGATCCGGGAGGGCCACGGCGGCGCGATCTGCTGCGTGAGCTCGATCTCGGCGCACGTAGGCGCGCCGTACCAGACCGCGTACTGCGGGACGAAGGGCGCCATCAGCATGCTGGCCAAAGCTCTGGCGTGCAACCTCGGCGAGCATAGGATCCGGGTGAACGCTGTCGAGCCCGGCTGGACCATGACGCCGATGAGCGCGCCGCTGATGGACGACCCGGCGGTCCTGAAGTACTACGAGGAGCGCATCCCGCTGCACCGGGGGGCACAGCCGGAGGAACTCGCGAACGCGATCGCGTTCCTGCTGTCGGCCGAGGCCAGTTACGTCACTGCCGCGACGCTGCTGGTGGATGGCGGCTTCATCGTGAACGCAGAGCTGTAAGGGCGCGACGATGACCAATCGGCTGGATCAGCTGCGGGCGGCGATCAGGCGGCCCCTGCCGCTGGCATACCACCCGCTCTACCGGTTCTACGAAGGCGGCTCGCTGACCAGGCAGTTCCGCGGGCTGCCCGACCGGCCCGACGACTGGTGGTCAGAAGATTGGGTGGGCTCATGCACCGCGGCGAACAACTGTGATCCCGACGGCCGCGCTCAGGGCATGAGCTCGGTCGACCTGCCGGGCATCGGGACCGTAGCGCTCAGGAAGATAGTCGAAGCCCTGCCCGAGGAGATGGTCGGCGCCCGCTTCACGGAGCGCTGGGGATCCGTCACCGGGGTCCTGGTCAAGCTGCTCTCGCCGGCTGGCCCGGTGCCGTTGCACGCACACCCGAATCGCGACTGGGCCCGCAAGCACCTAGGCTCGCGGTTCGGCAAGACGGAGGCCTGGATCTTGCTCGATACGCCGGGCGATGGCACCGAGCCAGCGCACGCCGGGATCGGCTTCGTTCCCGGGATCGAGCGTGACTGGTTCGCCGACGCCGTCCGCCGCCACGACAACAAGGGCATCCGCGGCTCGCTGCACCGCACGGACGTACATCCGGGCGAGGTGTACGTGGCCCATGCCGGCGTCCCGCACTATCTCGGCCCGCGGGTGTCGTTCATAGAGGTGCAGGAACCCAGCGACCATATCGTCATTCCGGAGACGTCCGGCGACGACGATGCCGGAGCAACCATGGGGCTTGGCTGGGACGTCGCCCTTGACATGATCGACTACACCGGCACCGACGCGGAGCAGGCGTTCGGAAGCGCACGGCAGCAGCCGCGCGTGCTGCGTACCAGCCACGGATCCCGCGAGGTCCGGCTGTTCCAGGATGACGTGCTGCAGTTCTTCGACGGCGCCACGCTGGAGGTGGCGGACGAGATCGACACCGACGACGGCCGCTTCTGCGTCGCGGTAGTGGTGTCAGGCGCTGGCTGGATCGAGGGTGACTTCGGCAGCCAGCCGATCGGCTGCGGCGAGACGTATGCGCTGCCCGCGAGCCTGCCGTTCCGCGTCCGGGCCGGGCGCGAACCGCTTCGCGTCGTCCGCTGCTTCGGTCCGGCGGACCGGGCGCCCGCATGAGCTTCAGGAGGTCTTGATGCCAGACGCCGCGCCGCTGCTAGCCGAGTATCGTGACCGGGGCATGCGCCAGTACGGGCAGGCCGTCGGGCGGGGGCGGGAGGAGCTGGTCACGCCCGCGCTCGTGCTCGACATCGACGCCGCGCAGCGGAACATCGATCGGATGGCCAGCGAACTGCGCCGCATCGGTCCGACGACCATCCGGCCGCACTACAAGACACACAAGAGCCCTGACCTTGCCCGCCGCCAGGTGCAGGCAGGCGCGGGCGGGCTGTCGATGGCGACGGTCTGGGAGGCGGCGGTGCTCGCCGCTGCCGGTTTCGACGATCTGTTCGTCGTCAATACCGTTGCGCATCCGGACAAGATCCGGCTGCTCGCCGAGCTCGCCAGGGACCACAGGATCCTGGTCGCGGTCGACGAGGCAGCGGCCGCGGCTGCGCATTCCGCGGCCGCGGTCCGGGCGGGCTCGACGGTCGGCATCTTCGTCGAGGTCGACACCGGCATGAACCGCTGCGGGGTCGACACTGGGCAGGAAGCGCTGGCGCTGGCCCGCCAGGTGAGCGAGCTGCCAGGGTTGCGGTTCGAGGGGATCAGCGGCTACGAGGGTCACTGCACACTGACTCCAGAGGAAGACCTTCGGCACCAGAAGCAGCAGCAGGCGATGAAGCTGTTCACCGGCGTCGCCGACCTGCTCGAGGCGAACGGGATTGCCTGCCCGATACGGTCGGCGGGCGGCATCGCGACCTGGCACTGGACCGCGGCGTACCCGGGTATCACCGAGATCCAGGCCGGCTCGTACGTCGTGATGGACAACTTTCACGGCCGGATGGTGCCGGGCTTCGAGTACTCGCTGACGATCCAGGCATCGGTGATCAGCAGGCAGAGTAAGCAGGTCATCGTGGACGTGGGCAACAAGTCTGTCGCTGATCCCTACAACGTGACGATCGTCGGCCATGACCTCGCGGTGTTCAGGTCTGACGAGGAACACGGCATCTTCGCCGCGCCACACGGCTCGCCGCTGCAGGTGGGCGACTGCGTCACCCTGGTGCCCGGGTACTCGCCGAGCACGGTCAACTACTACGACGTATTCCACGTCGTGCAGGACGACGTCGTCGTCGATATCTGGCCGATCATCCCGCGCGGCCCCGGCCACCACGGGCTCGCGCCCGGTGCGGGTGCTGCGCGGTCGAGCGCCACCGGTTAATGGTCGAGCGTCATCGGTTAGTCTCCGGGGGTGAGTCGGTCGCGACGGGCACGCCAACGGCACCCCTCCCGCAGCAAGGGGGCCGGCCCGCCTCGTTGACAGCCTCCACAGCGACTGCGAGATTGCGCGCCGGGCTCGCGCCTGCGTCGGGCGCCCCAGCGCACCTGCCGACGTCGTCGGCGGACGGCGAGGGAGGATGTGGCAATGGGGTCAACTCTCAGTCTGGGTCTGGACGGCTCCGTCAGCATCGTCACCGGGGCGAGCAGTGGCATCGGGCGGGAGTGCGCCCGTCGGCTGGCCGGCGCCGGCGGCAAGGTGGCGTTCGTCGCCCGGCGGGCAGACCTGCTGGAGGGGGAGGTCGCCGCGGTCACCGCCGCCGGCGGGTCGGCGATCGCCGTGTCGGCCGACCTGACCGACCCGGCGGCACCAGCGTCGGTGGTGTCCCGGGTGGTGGAGCAGTGGGGCCAGGTGGACTGCCTGGTCAATGATGCGGCGATTGTGCGGCATCACCCGCTGGCCGAGTGGCCGGTCGACCAGTTCGACGAGCACATCGCCCTGAACGTCCGCGCCCCCTTCCTACTCACCCAGCAGGCCCTGCCCTACCTGCGGGAATCGCCGTGGCGGTCGGTGGTGAACATCTCCTCGTCGTCGGGAAGCTTGCGGCTCACCGGTCAGTCCGTCTACGGCATGACGAAGGCCGCGCTGGACTACCTCACCCAGTCCCTCGCCGGTGAGCTGGCCCCCGACGGGGTCCGGGTCAACTGCGTAGCCCCTGGGCCGGTGGACACTCCGCTGCACGCGACATGGGCCGACGACCTGGAGGCCGCGTACGTGTGGCTGGCCGAGCAGGTGCCGCTGGGCCGGATCGGCAGCCCGGGGGACATCGCCGATGCGATCCTCTTCCTGCTCAGCCCGCTGTCCGGCTTCGTGACCGGGGCGGTCCTGCCCGTCGACGGGGGTCAGGTCATCCGCCCATGACCGGACGCCCGGCTGGCGAGGCCTTGGTCTGCCCCTCGCCGGCGGGTGAACGACGACTACGGCCACCTGATCGGGACCTTGGTCGACGACCTGCTCACCCCGGTCCTGGTAGTCGACAGGCCGGCGTTTCAGCGCAACATCGCCCTCAGGTCCGCGTCTCTCGCCGGCGTCGGCATTACCCCGCGTCCGCACACCAAGGCCCAGAAGCCGCTGGGCCTGGCGGCGCTGCAGGTCGCGGCCGGGGTGGGCGACGTGCTCATCGCCAACGCGGTGGTCGGTGCTTCGAAGATCCGCGCCGTGGCCGCAACTCGGTGGGCATCGGTTACC
Source organism: Streptosporangiaceae bacterium (assembly GCA_049676235.1). GTDB lineage: Bacteria > Actinomycetota > Actinomycetes > Streptosporangiales > Streptosporangiaceae > Palsa-504. The sequence continues at coordinate 8,163 of JBAUAY010001045.1, read as the reverse complement.
TGCTGCCGCGGATCAGCGGCTACTACTACGGGGCCCGAGGGTTGGCCGAGGAGTTGACCCTGTTCGACGTGGACGAGCGGCAGCCGGTGGACCTCGGGGCCAGGCTGTGCCTGGTGACAGGCTAGGCGCCGACGACGGTCAACCTGCGCGGCGCGATAATCGTGTCGGAGGCCGGCCGGGTGGTCGACGTTTGGCCGGTGTTCCCCCAGGGTCCGGGAGATTATGGCTTTGCGAGGTTCCTGGCGACGTGAGCGAGCAGGGATGCGCCGAGGGCGGCCGACCGGCCGGCCCGGCGGGCGCCCGGCGGAAGGGGAAAGATGTCCGACTTCGAAGGTGAGAAGTGGGCCGTCGAGGAGGTCCTGCTCCGGGTCGCCTGGTACTACTACAAGGACGAGATGACGCAGGACGAGATCGCCCGGCGGATGATGGTGTCCCGGGCATCCGTGGGACGGATGCTCGACCGGGCGCGCAAGGTGGGACTGGTCTCCATCTCGCTCAACGCCCGACACCTCACCGCGTTCGAGCTGTCCGCCCGGCTGTGCGAGACGTTCGGGCTGGAGGAGGCGCTGGTCGTCCCCGACTTCGCGGGGCAGCCGCTGAGCCAACGGGCGGTCAACGGGCGTATCGGCGTGGGCGGCGCCCAGTACCTCAACACCCACCTGCGCCCCGGGGGCACGCTGGGGGTCGGCTGGGGGGACACGGTGGCGCGGGTCATGGCCGCCGCGGACGTCGCGGCCGCCGCACCCCTTCACATCGTGACCCTGACCGGGGGGGTTGACGGCTACCTCCAGGCGCTGGCCCATTCCCGGTGGGAGTCGACCGTTGGCGGCCCCGACTTGCTGACCGCCAGCGTCATCCCGTCACCCATCGTCGTGACCACGCCTACACTGGCGGCCTCGCTGCGGGCCGAGCCGACGATCAACGAGGTCCTTCAGCGGGCCCGCACCGTCCAGCACGCCATCGTCGGCGTGGGCACCACCGCGGAGGACGCCACCCTGGTGCGCATGGGCTACCTGACCTCGGACGACGCGCGCCTGCTGGGGGACAAGGGGGCGGTGGGGGACATCCTCGGCCAGTTCTTCACCTCTGAGGGCAAGGTCCTTGACATGCCGCTGCACGAGCGACGCATCGGCGTCGAGCTCTGCGACCTCGCGGGGATCGGCAAGGTCGTCGGCGTGGCGGGCGGGATGGCCAAGATCGCCGCGATCCGCGGCGCGCTGGCCGGCAAGTACCTCGACGTGCTCGTCACCAACGAGCAGGTAGCCCAGGCCCTCCTCGGTTAGCCGCCCGCCTCGCCCTGGGCAGGGTCGAGGTGAGATTTATCACAACTACTTGTCCGGTTCCCCCCGCGTCGCCCATACTGCTGCCACGTCCTGGGACATTCGCCCAGTAGCTGAGCAAATGACCAGGAACGCGCTGGAGGCGGCATGGTCTTGTTCGCGGAACGGGTGTGGGCGGCCAGCGGCTGGCTGCCGACCGACCTCGCCCCATGCGGCCGCCGGCCGCGGAGGAGCGGCGCAGCCCTGAACGCCGCCGGCAGCAGCCCGGCGGGGATGCCGTGGCACTAGTCCGGGTGGCGGCGCCGCCCCGGCTGAGTGCCGGGGTCAACACCGCGGACTGGACCCGGCTGGGGGCCGAGGTCGCGCTGCTGGCCGGCAGCGACTGCTGGGCGCACGTCGACGTCATGGACGGCTGGTTCTGCCCCGCGCTCACCGCGGGCGCTCCCCTGGTCAAAGCCGCGGCCTCGGCCGGCGTGCCCGTCGACGCCCACCTGATGGTGGAGGAGCCCCGCCGGTTCCTCGCCGAGATCGTCGCCGCGGGCGCCGGGGTGGTCACCATCCACGTCGAGGCGACCCGTCACCTGCACCGCACCCTGGTCGAGCTGAGCGCCCTGGCCGGCGCTCACCCTGGCCTGCTGCGGGGAGTGGCCCTGAACCCAGGCACGCCCGTCACGGCGGTCGAGCCGGTGCTGGACCTCGTCGACCTGGTGCTGGTGCTCGCCGTCAGCCCAGGGTGGGCCGGCCAGCGTCCCGCGGCCGGCACCGCCGGCCGGATCGCCGAGATCCGGGACCTGGTAGCGGCCACCCGCCGCGACGTGCTCGTCGAGGTCGACGGCGGAGTGACGCTGGCCAACGCTTCAGAGGTGGCGTCGTGGGGGGCGGACGTCGTGGTGAGCGGCAGCGCCATCTACGACGGGGGCGACGCTCCCGCCAACCTCGTCCGCGTCCGCGAGGCCCTGGCGGCCGGCTGCCGCACCGTCCCACCCCACCGATCCGGGCAGGAGACCACATGACCGACGAATCGAGCGTCATCCTCACCCCGCCGGTACCGATGATCATCAGCCAGATCTGCGTCGTGGTCCGCGACATCGACGCCGCGATGAAAACCTACACGCAGACCTGCGGCTGGGGACCGTGGAAGGTGTTCGAGTACGGGCCGCCGCTGCTCCACGACACCCAGCTGCGCGGGGAGCCGGTGGAGTTCCGCATGATCGGCGCGGAGACCTCCGTCAACGGGCTGGGCTTCGAGCTCATCCAGCCGGTCAGCGGTCCCAACATTTACCAGGAGCACCTGGACACCCATGGCGAGGGTGTGCAGCACATCGCGATGATGCAGCACTCCTGGGAGGACAGTGCCGCGTTCCAGGCACACTGGGCCGAGCAAGGCGCCGAGGTGCTCATGTACGGGCGGATTGGCTCCTCGATCGAGTTCTACTACCTGGACACTGACCCGCTGCTTAAGTTCGTGCTGGAGTCAGGCAGCGGGCACGCGATCGAACTGCAGCCGACGCGGGTGTACCCGTGAGCGAAGGCTCCTCACCGCGCGTCCTGGTTGTGGGAGACCCGTACTTCGACATCGACGCGTTCGCCCTCGGGCTCAGCCCGCTCTCGGGCCGGGTGGAGTTTGACTACCTGCAGGTCACGGCGACCCAGGCCGTCACACCGCGCACCGAGTCAGAGGCCCGGCTTCGAGAGTACGCTGGTGACCCGCGCACAGTCGCCGACGCGCTCGTCGGGCACCACATGCTCGTCGTCCACGGTGCTCCGGTGGCGGACGAGGCACTGGCCACCCCGGGACTGCGGCTAGTCTGCTGCGCGCGGGGCGGCCCGGTCAATGTCGACATCGCGTCGGCCACCGCACGCGGGGTTCCCGTGTGCTCCTCACCGGGGAAGAACGCCGCGGCGGTCGCCGAACTCACCATTGGCTTCGTGCTGCTGCTCATCCGTGGCGTTCTGTCCTCAGCCCGACAGATGGCCGCCGGCCAGGCCGGAGGCGGGTCGGCGTTCGACGGGCGGGAGTTCTTTGGCTTCGAGGCGGCCGGCAGCACCCTGGGCCTTGTCGGCTACGGGCACATCGGGCGCCAGGTTGCCCGCCGGGCCGCTGCGCTGGGCATGACGGTGATTGCCCACGACCCGTTCGCCACCGTCGACGACGGCGGATCAGCCCGCCTTCTTCCGCTCGACGACGTGCTCGCGGCCGCGGACGTTGTGTCTTTGCACGCCCGGGCGACCGCAGGCTCGGCGCCGCTGATGAACGCAGCGGCGTTCGCGGCGATGCGCGAGGGCTCGTACTTCATCAACTCGGCCCGCGAGCAGCTGGTCGACGAGGCCGCGCTGCGCGCAGCCCTGACGTCGGGGCACATCGCCGGGGCTGCGCTTGACGTCATCGAGCTGTCCGGCGAGCGCAATGCGCTGCTCGACATGCCCCAGGTCCTCGTCACCCCGCACATCGGAGGGGCCACCCGGGAGACTTTGGCCCGCGGTGCCCAGATGGCCGTCCAGTCGATCACCGCACTACTCGACGGAGAGCCATTGCCCTACTTGGTCAACCCGGCTGCCATCACCAACGAGTCTGTCGGGAGTACCCCGTGAGCGGGCGGCATCTGCTCGCGATCGACGCCGGCACCGGCAGCTGCCGTGCTGTGCTCTTCGACGACCAGGCCCGTCAGGTCGGGGTGAGCCTGCGCGAGTGGGTCCACCGCGAGACGCCAGGCGTCCCCGGGGGTCAGGACTTCGACGTCGAGCGCAGTTGGCAGCTCATCGCAGCCTGCGTTGCCGAAGTGCTCGCCGCGTCGGACACCGCCGCCAGCGACGTCGCGGCTGTGGCGACCACGAGCATGCGCGAGGGAATGGTCTTGTACGACGCGGCCGGGGCGGAGATCTGGGCCTGCCCCAACGTGGATGGCCGGGCCGCCGCCGAGGCCGCGGAGCTGGTCAGAAGCGGCGAGGCGGACAAGATCTACAACCAGGCAGGGGACTGGGTGTCCATCACCTCCCCGGCGCGGCTGCGCTGGATCGCCCACCACGCACCCTGGGTGCTGGCATCCACCGCGTCGCTTGGGCTGCTCAGCGACTGGATCACCTACCGGCTCTCCGGCGTACACGTCACGGAGCCCTCCTGTGGATCCAGCTCCGGCATGTTCGACCTGCCCACCCGCACCTGGTCGCACGACATCGCCGCACTGTGCGGCGTGCCCAACGCGGCGCTGCCCCCTGTCTACGAACCGGGCACAGTCATCGGCACCGTCACTCCGGCTGCCGCCGCTGCCACCGGGCTGGCCATCGGTACTCCAGTGATCACCGGCGGGGCGGACACCCAGTTGGGCTTGGCAGGTGCTGGCCTGCGGGTGGGGGAGTTGGCCGTCGTGGCCGGCACCTTCTGGCAGACCGCCATCCTGCTCGACTCCCCGATCGTGGACCCCGGCCGACGGTTGCGCACCTTGTGCCACGTCGAGCCGGGCCAGTGGATGCTGGAGGGAATTGGCTTCTACTCCGGCATGGCCATGCGGTGGTTTCGCGACAGCTTCTGCGCCGCCGAGGTCGAGGAGGCGGCCCGCCGGGGGATAGACCCCTATGTCGTGATGGAGGAACGCGCCGCCACCGTCCCGGCAGGGTCCCTGGGCGTTCTGGCGATCTTGTCTAATGTCATGAACGCCGCCCGCTGGGTGCACGCAAGCCCGTCACTCGTCGGATTTGATCTGTCCAATCCGGACACCGGACTGCAGGCCAGCGTCCGCGCTATCGAGGAAGCCGGCGCCTATGTCGCCCGGGCACACCGCGACATCATCACTGAGGTCACCGGGGTCACCGTGCCCCGGGTCGTCTTCACCGGCGGGGCCTCAAAGGGCACACTGTGGCCCCAGATTATCGCCGACGTGCTGGCGGCCGAAGTGGAGGTTCCCGCCGTGACCGAAAGCAGTGCCCGCGGTGCCGCCGTCGCGGCGGGGGTCGGCGTGGGGATGTTCGGGTCCCTTAGCGACGCGCCGGGGCTGCGCGATCGCTCGCGCACCGTGACGCCTCAGCCCGGCGACGTCGCGGTGTACGACGAGGCGTATGGCCATTGGCGGACCGCCTACGACCGGCTGCTGCAGATCTCCGAGGAGGGCGCGCTGACGCCCTTGTGGCGCGCGGCAGGCGCCGATGCACCACCTCCCTCCGTCACCACCCCAACCAGCTGAGAGGCATCCCGTGGCCGACCTGGAGAATCTCACCGAGGGTGAGCGTTTTGCGACTTCCGTGCCGCAGACGTCCCCGCCGTACTTCCTCAAGGGCGCCCAGTCCCTGGACTGGGGGACGCAGAACCGGCTGGCCCGTATCTTCCGGCCGGCCAGTGGCCACACGGTGATGCTGGCCATCGACCACGGCTACTTCCAGGGCCCCACCACCGGACTGGAGCGGGTCGACCTGTCCATCCTGCCGCTGCTGCCCTACGCCGACGCCCTCATGACCACCCGCGGGATGGTCCGGTCCGTCGTCCCCGCGGCCGTGCCCAACCCCATCGTGCTGCGCGCCAGCGGTGGTCCCTCCATTCTCAAGGAGCTGTCCGACGAGCAGATCGCCGTCAGCCTGGAGGACGCAGCGCGGATCAACGCGGCCGCTCTCGCCGTCCAGGTGTTCATCGGCGGGGAGTTCGAAACTCGCACGGTACACAACATGACCCGGCTGGTGGACGAGTCCCAGCACGTCGGCATCCCCGTCATGGCGGTCACCGCAGTGGGCAAGGAACTCGTCCGCGACGCGCGTTACCTGCGCCTGGCAACCCGCATCTGTGCCGAGCTCGGGGCCCACTTCGTCAAGACGTACTACTGCCCGGAGGACTTCGATACGGTCACAGCCGCCTGCCCCGTCCCCATTGTCATGGCCGGAGGCAAGAAACTCCCCGAACTGGACGCGCTCACCATGGCCTACAAGGCCATCGAGGAGGGAGCGCTCGGCGTGGACATGGGCCGCAACATCTTCCGATCTGAGCATCCTGAGGCCATGCTCAGGGCGATCGGCGCGGTGGTGCACGAGGCCGCCAAACCGGAGGACGCCTATGACACCTATGTGCGGCCGCTTCTCACGACGTCGGGGGTGAAGGGGTGAGGGAAGCAGAGGGGCCGGCGTCGCTCCGCCGCGCCCCGGCGTGCCCTGTCCCTCACCAGCGCGACGGCAGGACTTCGGGGGAAAACTCGTCAGCGCACCACCACCCCTTGCCGCCTGGCTCGTGGAGCTGGGAAGCGAGATTGAGTTCGGCACAGGGCAGTTCTCACGACGTCCGCGCCCGCGCGGCGTCGCCAATCTGCGCGTGCGCCCGGTTCGACCAGCAACTGCCAATTGCGGGTGCTCATTACCTTGGGAGAATGCAGTGAAAGATCAAGTCAATGAGGTCACGGGAGGCACGGGCGATGCGGCGTCGCCGTCCCTGGCCGCTAAGCTCGGGCTCTCTGGCGCCGTCATGCAATGTATCACGCACATCGCGCCGGCGATTGCCGCATTGTTCTTCATCACCGCGGTGGTTGGGTTCACTGGCATCACGGCCCCCTTGGCCTACTTCCTTGGGGTCCTGCTAGTTCTCATGCTGGGTAGCACCCTAGTCCAGTACACCAAGCACTTGTCGTCGTCAGGTGGCTACTACACCTACATCAGCCGGGCACTGAGCCCACGCTGGGGATTCATGACGGGGTGGATGTACATCCTCTACGCGCCGCCCGTGGCCGGCGCTATCTTTGCCTACTTCGGATACATCCTCCAGAACCAGCTCCAAGCAAACTACTCGATCAACCTGCCGTGGCTGTGGTGGGCGTGCGTCCTAGCCGGGGCTCCCGCAATCGCCTTCCTGTCATGGCGTGGGATCACCCTGTCAGCTCGCACAATCATTCTGCTCGGCAGCCTAGAGATGATCATCATCTTTGCGCTGTCACTGTGGGGGTTCGCGAAGCCAGGCCCCGGCGGCAACACCCTGGAGGTATTCAAACCGGCGAACATCGCGGTGAAGTCCGGCTTCGCGTTGGCCGTCGTGTTCTCCCTGCAGGGACTCACCGGTTGGGAGGCGGCGGCACCGCTGGGTGAGGAAACCAAGAACCCGCGTAGGAACGTCTCGCGGGCCACGATGCTATCGATCATCCTGCTCGGGGTGTTCCTGATCATCTCCTACTGGGGTCAGATGACTGGGTGGGGTGTCGACAACCTTTCCAAACTGGCCTCATCCTCCCAACTCCCCGGTCTCGTGCTGGCACACAAGTACTGGGGAGGCGGGTGGATCCTGGTGCTCGGTGCGCTCTTCAGCTCGACAGTTGCGGTCTCCCTGGCGACCAACAACGTGAGCACACGCATGTGGTACGCGATGGGGCGTAGCGGGTCGTTCCCGAAGCAGTTCGCCAAGGTGCACCCGGTCTACAAGTCGCCCACCAACGCGATCATCGCGCAGATGATTCTCACACTCGCCGTCGGCCTCGGTATCGGGTTCTGGCTGGGAGCGGCAAATGCATTCTTCCTGGTCGAAGGACTGGTGTTGGTGATCGCCGTCTCGTTCGTCTACGTTATCGCAAATATCGGCGTTGGCGTCTTCTACTGGCGCGAGCACCGGGAGAACTTCAACTGGTTGCTCCACATCGTGTTCCCGCTCGTGTCAACCGCCGGCTTGGTGTACGCCTTCTGGAAGTCCTTCCAGCCGTTCCCGGCCTACCCATTCAGCCTCGCGCCCTGGATCGACGGGATCTGGATCCTGTTCGGAGTGGTCGCGCTGATCGGCTTCCGGCTGAGAAAGAAGGAGGAGTGGCTGCTAAAGGCTGGAGACGCGCTGAGTGAGGCGGACGACGAGATCGAGCGGACAGTCGGTTACCCGTGAGCTCAGATTGATCGTCCCACCTGAGCGGAGGGACGTGCCCGCCATGGCGGGCAC